>CAYSQK010000134.1:0-5593 GCA_964433075.1 uncultured Dehalococcoidales bacterium | reverse complement strand
TGAAGAAGCAGTTCGGAAGCTATACCGAAAACTACATCCCGATGGGACGAATTGCTAAAACCAGTGAACTTGGCGGCCTGGCGGTATTTCTGGCATCTGATGCCAGCAGTTACATGACCGGCCAGATTATCAGTTCCGACGGCGGTCAGGAAGCCCGCCTCTAGGAAGAAACATGGAATGATTGAAGAAAAGCCGGCAGAAATGCCGGCTTTTTTCTTTGAAAAAGTCAGGTATACTCTGTGGGAATAGTTCTTTGTTAATCAAAGGTGAAACCAGGATTGTTGAGACTGATTAACCGTGGTTAAAATATTGGTAAACAACGGTGAAAAACATTAAACAACATCTTTAGAATTTGTTTTACTATGTGGTAATATGTGTATAATGAAACGATAATAAGGAATCGGTTTCATGCCAAAATGGCTGACAAAAAGTAAATATCTGAATGGGCTTCAGTGCCCGAAACTCCTTTGGCTCACCGTGAATGAACCGGAACGTGTTCCTGCTCCTGATGCTGCGACACAGCAGCTCTTCGACCAGGGACGGATTATCGGCGAATTCGCCCGGCAATTATTCCCCGAAGGTATAAAAGTTCCCTATGAGGACTTTCTTTCCAATATCAGAACGACCAAGAAACTGCTCCAGCAGCGAAAACCGCTTTTCGAAGCAGGTGTGAGAGCCGGTCGTATCTATGCTCGTCTGGATATCATGCTGCCGACCGAGCACAACAACTGGGACATCGTTGAAGTAAAAAGTGCCACGTCGGTTAAGGATGTGAATCTCGATGATATCGCTTTTCAAAAACTGGTCTGTGAAGAGAACAACATTCCAATTCATCGATGCTATCTGATTTACATTAACAACAAATATGTACGCCATGGTGAAGTCAACCCTGAAGAACTCTTTGTTATGACCGATGTTTCGAAAGATGTGTTCGCTAAGGAAGACGGGATACGAAAGCGGGTGATGAGCATGTTCAATATCATCGATTCGAAGCCGTGCCCTGACATATCGATTGGTCCCCATTGCAGCGAACCATATGAATGCCGGCTTGAGGAGTGCTGGGGAAGTCTTCCCGAAAACAACGTTTTTACCCTGTATAAAGGCGGCAGTAAATCCTGGGACTTATATCGAAGTGGTGTGGCTGATATCAGTTGTATCCCGGAAGGGTTTCCGTTGAATGAAAAACAGCAGATACAGGTTAACGGTGTTCAACGGGGAGAAGTGCATATCGATGTTGAGCAGATTCAGGAATTTCTGTCATCCATTGTTTACCCGCTGTACTGCCTTGATTTTGAAACTATCGGCCCGGCAGTCCCTCTGTTCGATAAATCCCGCCCGTACCAGAATATTCCATTTCAGTATTCGCTTCACGTTCAGGCGTCGCCCGGTAGCAGGCGGCGTCACTACGCCTTCCTGGCGGAGGGGCAGAATGACCCCCGCCCGGCGCTGTTAAAAAAATTGCGAAAGGAAATCGGCTCCGAAGGCACTGTTCTGGCTTACAATAAATCTTTCGAGGAACATGTCCTCAGGGAATCTGCCGATGCTTTCCCCGAATATGCCGGATGGGTCGAAAATGTTACCGGACGGATGGTTGATTTGATTGTCCCTTTCCGCAGTTTTGCGTACTATAACCCTTCTCAACAAGGGAGCGCCTCACTGAAAAAAGTGCTGCCGGCTGTCACCGGAAAGAGCTATACCGGGATGGATATTGCTGAAGGAGGAGAGGCTAGCCGCCGGTTCCTTGATATCATGTTTGGCGATGCATCACCGGAAGAAGTTCAGCAGACCCGCAAAGCTTTGCTCAAGTATTGCGGGCAGGATACTCTGGGAATGGTATGGATTGTCGAGAAACTGACGAAACTGGTTGGCGTATAGTCATCTGCAGACACTCAGAAACCGGTTCATGACGAGAACATCGCTCGGTATTCCCGTGCGGTGCCCTTATTTTTTAGTACCCTTGCCCTTTGATTCATCATCGCCGGAGGAACCGAATTCGCCGGACGAGGTATCGGAAAACCCCTTCCCCTGATTACCTTTATCAGGTTTACCTTTTTCATCCGTATCAGGCAAGCTGGTTTTTTCCGCCTCTTTATCGGAATTGCCCTTACCGTTGCTTGGGCCCTGGCTTTTTTCCTGGTCTTTTCCTTTATCCTGACTGTTACCCTCGGTCTTGTCTTCCTTGGCAGCTTCTGTTTCTTCTTTAGCCTTCTCTATATTTTTTTTCGTGGTATCCAGTTCTTCCTTCACTTTTGCCAGTGGTGGAGTGACGTCAGCCGCTGGAGCACTCGATACTGATGGCGAAGCCTCGGCTGGGGCTTCTTTTGGAGGCTGCGCGGTTTCGGGCGGGGTTGATTCGGTCGTATTTTTAGTTGTTCCGGACGGCTGTTCGGCTCGAGCAGGCTGTTGCTCCGTGACGTTTGCGGTTGTGACGGTGACACCGGATTCAGCCGGAGGCTGAACGGTGGGTGTTTCAATGCTCGCCAGCGCGTTCTGGGCGCTTTCGAGGCGGGTAATGCTTTCCACAAAATGGAGCGAATCGTTGTCGCCGGTGATGATGACATTCGAAGTGAGGATTTCGTTGATTTCATCGAGGTAGCCTTCAATCATGGATATCGAGCGTTCAGCTTTCGCTTCATCACCGGACGCGGTGACATAGGCAGCTTCGTTAGCCCGCGTTTCGGCGTACGACGCCAGTCGGGTCATTTTTTTATCTTCACCGAAGGTGAGTGTCAGTTTGACCTGCTCGGAGATAAGTTTGATTGGATACAGGAAATGACCCGGCATGACGTTTTCAGCAGCTTTTGCCAGCACGGCAGACCCGCCGAGGAAGGTGATGACGAGGAGTAAGAAGCAGAATCCAGCTACCTGAAAGGCACGCCTCCTCGGGCTGACCTGCTTCTGTTCGGCAGTGCTGCGCTGGAATGTTTCATGGTAAGCTGATTCGAGTTTTAACTGCGTCCGACTGATGAATTCGGGCGATGGCTCGATGTTCTTCGCCGCCAGGGTGACGTCACTGGCAAGTGCCAGGAGCGGGCGCAATTCCTCTGCCTCTTCGGGATAATCCCTGAGGCAGGAATCGATGCTTTCCCCGTTATGAAGCCGTTCAAGGCATTCATCCAGATGTCGGCTGTTTCTTCTCATCGTTTCATGTAATCCTTGAGTTTGCCCAGTGCCACATTCTGCAGCTTCTTGACCGTGCCTTGCGATGTCCCGAGTACATTCGCCGTTTCCGCCACTGAGAGACCGCCGCTGAATCGGAGGATGATAACATTTTTTTGCCGGTCCGGCAGTTTGCTGACCGCTTCGTTCAGTGCTTTCACGGCCATTGATTGTTCAGCCGATGCAACCGGGTCCTCAGTCGAAACAATGACCGATGAATCGTTCAACGATGTCGTCGCGGCAGTGTTCTTATTCATCTGGCGGTAGTAATCGATAACCAGGTTGTGAGCGATACGGAACAGCCAGCTTGAAAATGGTTTCCCTTTGAACTGGTAACCGTCGAGTTTATCAAGTGCTTTCAGGAAAACCTCCTGTGTCAGGTCTTCAGCCTGCTGGGTATTGTTATTGACCCTCGCATAGATGTACCGGTAAATCGACTGGACGTAGTGCCGGTAGAGCAGGCTGAAGGCATCGCTGTCTCCATGCCGGGCTCTTGTTACCAGGTCATCCGTGCTGTCGACGGCAACCTGGTCTTTTTCAAACCCTCTACTCCTGTGTATAACGAAAAACTCTGCCACAGGTTGAATATCCCCTCATTCTCCCGCACCGGCCAGTCGTTAATTTAAATTAACATGGTTTCATGATACCTATCAGCGGCACTGAATGGTACCGGCACATATGAAGGATACTACTCTGTAATCAATGATGCAATGGCTGTAAATAAACTTCCGGTAACCGTTCGGCTCATCTTCACAGTCTTTCGGCTAATTTACCTGAGAAAGAGCTTTCTTAAGGTAAAATCAGTTCAACTTTTTGATGATAGTTCCGTTATAAACAATGAACCGGAAATAAACCCCCGTACGCACTCGGTTGTACGGGTTTGTGACTGGATATCCGGGATGTATAACGAAAAGAGAAAACGGAGATTACTATGGGGAACGATGTTGTCGGCGGGGAGAGAAACATCTCCGAACCTGTCAGACCAGAAACGATTATCAAGTATCAGGAACTTATTCACGCACTGGCGATGTATGATGTCAGTCCGGAGCAATTGAAGAAAATAGCCGGGTCGTTTTCGAAAAGACGATACAACGAATAACGGTAAAGAGAATATCAGGTGAACAGCGGTAAATCTCAGGAGAACAACATTCGCCGGGAAGGCATTATGGGGGCGACTATCAGTATTGCCGGTCCGGAAGAAGGGATGTATCTGATTATTGCTGTTTCTGAATCACCGGTAATGCCGGTACAGCAGAACGGCGGGAAAATCGTTATGAAGCTGTCTTCTCGGTCAGTTCTGGCGACGCTGCCGTTCAGCGGTTACCTGCGTCTTCAAAAGCACCCGGATATCAGGAAAATCGGGCCGGTTACGGTTAATGTGGAAAAATTTAACCAGGCAATCGAAATGCTGACGAAAACAGTCGGCGGCAATCACTGAGCAACGGACGTGACATCTCACGATGTTATGAATAAAGAGAAGGAGAGACAAGAATGGCAGGTGTAGGACAAGAACTACTGGCAGTTCCGTTACCGGAAATGGTAATGAAACTGGGGCTTGGGGTTGCGGAAGCCCAGCGGGCGCTGGACGAAAACTCGGTGGAGACAGCCAAACTACTGGCCGAGACAACGGTACCGCTCGTTCTGGCGGTTACCCAGGTCATCGCCGCAGACGGAACGGTGAGCTTTACCAATGCTGACCCCGTCGAAGTATCACTGCTCCAGATCGGGTTACTTCCCACGTTTTATCAGTTTTCCGAGGCAACCATCGAGGTTACGATGGACATTAAGACGACATCGTCGAGGGAAACGAATGTCAAGGTGAGTGCCAAGGCAAAAGTCGGATTCGGCTGCTTCAGTGCGTCGGTTAATACCGAAGTATCGCATAACCGGAAGTTCGGCAAGGAAGTCCACGGTACGAGCCGGCTGGTCACGAAGATGGTACCGGTGCCGCCTCCAGCGAGAATTGAACCGGTGCTGAATGTCATCGATAACAGACCGCCCAAAGAGACCCCTGACAACGAATAAGTGGTTAGTCCGGGGTGAGTAACAGGTGGCTGAGGTGATACTCGCACCGGCAGGGCGGTATCACCTCAGCGGGTATTTTTCCAGGAACCGGGTCACAATGAATGCAGTCAGGAGAATAAAAAGCTATGGTCAATCCAAAAATACCTGCGGTTAAAGAAAGCATTCGGGCTTTCCGGACTCCAATCGTCCCGGCTGAAACGAAGGTGAATAAAGTGCCTTCGACTTCATTCGCCGATCTTGTTCGGATGCTGGCAGAGTCGATAGCCGATGCTCAGATGAGTCTGGATAAAGCTTCTGCAGAAATGATGACGGAACTTTCGCAGACACGTATTGACGTGGTGCGGGATATCACTGAAACGATTGATAGATCGGAAGAGCACACGTCTGAACTCCAGTCACGAGATTCCAT
>CAYSQK010000133.1:0-5621 GCA_964433075.1 uncultured Dehalococcoidales bacterium | reverse complement strand
CAGCCCCAGGCTTCGTGCACGACCTGCACCGTCGTCGGGCCTCAGTGCCCGCCTGCACTCATGAGTATGTTAACCCGGTCTCTTGCCTGCTGGACGGTGAGTTTACTTTTCATTTTGTCGTATCATCCAGTTCGAACAATTTTTTAATCATAAAGCGTATGTAAGAGTGACACTTTGTTTCGTAGCGTTTCTCAGCGAAGAAGCGTGTCCGTTCTTCTTCATTGAAATGAGTTATGCCTAAAAGTTCCTGGCAGATGATGGAGCCGAATTCAGCTTTGAACGATTGCGCCACGTCATACGACAGGGCGTTGACGGTTTTGAATCGTTCTGTGTCCGAGGGCGAACACCGGTAACGAAGGCCGAGGTAGACAGCCATTGCCGACACGACTCCGCATACGCCTTCCCGGTGGCGGGTCAGTCCTCCGAAAAAATTGGTACCGGCCCATACCATCGTATCATCAGGCATTTCACGAGCTTCCTGCATGACCTGCAGGACACCGGGCCCTCAATGATACCCGGCATCCATGTAGGCTTCTCCGCGCTTTTGAGCTTCTTCGAGCGAAAGTTTCATATCATCCGTTTCCCTGTTGATTGATGTTCGTATTATAGCGGTTTCGCGGTGAGAAAAAAACAGAAGGGGCTGAATATCAGCCCCTCGTTTCACGTTAATACAGTTTACCGGTTACTTCCTTTTCAGGACTTTTTTCACCGCTTTTTCAATCGACGGCGCCGTCAGTCCGTACTTTTTCAGGAGGTCAGCGGGTGGGCCTGACTCGGCATAGCTCTGAACGGCGACGAATTCAATCGGAACGGGAATATCTTTGGCAATCACCCGTGCGACGGCTGAACCGAGGCCCCCGTTTTCAATGTGTTCTTCGACGGTAACGACCGCTCCGGTTTCTACGGCGGCTCTCCTTATGATGGTTTCATCAATTGGTTTGAGTGTCGACATGTTGATAACGCGGGCGTCGATACCCTTTTTCGCCAGGTTTTGAGCGGCGGTCAAGGCTTCACCAACCATGATGCCGATGGCGAAAATCGTGACATCGTTTCCTGCCCGTAACTGGCTGGCTTTACCAATCTTAAACTTGTACCGTTTATCGTAAAAAACCGGTGATTTGAGTCGGGGCAGCCGGATATACACCGGCCCCTGCAGGGCAGCGGCTGCCCGTACCGCCTGGGCGGTTTCAACGCCGTCGGCAGGAACGAGCACGGTGAAATTCAGCAGGGAGGTTGCGAGCGCCAGGTCTTCGATTGCCTGGTGGGTTGCCCCGTCTTCACCGACACTCAGGCCGCTATGTGTCGAAACCAGTTTTACGTTCATTTTTGCCTGTGAAATCGAAACCCTTACCTGGTCAAAGCAGCGTCCGGGTGCGAATACGGCGAAGGTACTGGCGAAGGGGATTTTTCCGGCTGAGGCCAGACCGGCGGCAATGGTTACCATATTCTGTTCAGCGATGCCGCAATCAAAAAATCGTTCCGGGAACTTGTCGGCGAAAAATTTCGTCTGGGTCGAAGCAGAAAGGTCGGCGTCAAGGACGACGATATCAGGATTTTCCGCACCAAGTTCGGCGAGGGTTTTTCCGTAGACTTCTCTCATTGCTAATTCTTCAGCCATATTACACAAGCTCCTTCAACGCTTTTTCCACCTGTTCAGCGGTGGGGGCTTTTCCATGGAAACCGGCCTGGTTTTCCATGAAACTGACTCCCTTGCCTTTGATGGTGTGGGCGAGGATTATGGAGGGTTTACCTTTGACGGATTGAGCTTCTTTGAAGGCTTTCAGTATCTGCGGAATATCATGACCGTTGATTTCGATGACATTCCAGCCGAAGGCTTTCCACTTATCGTGTATTGGCTCCAGGTTCATGACGTCTTTATTCCAGCCGTCTATCTGAAGTCCGTTGTTATCGAGAATTGCCGTCAGGTTATCCACCTTGAAATGGGCGGCTGCCATGGCGGCTTCCCAGACCTGGCCTTCGTCGCATTCGCCGTCACCGAGCATGGTATAGATCCGGTAATCCTTTTTATCGAGTCTGGCGGCACAAGCGGCGCCTATCGAAAAGGAAAGTCCCTGGCCGAGCGAACCAGCTGTCATATCGACGCCGATGGTGGTCCCTTTTTCGCAGTGCCCCTGGAGCGAACTGCCGAGTTTTCTGAGCGTAGAGAGTTCTTCGACCGGGAAATATCCCCGTTCTGCCAGCGCCGAATAGAGAACCGGTGCGGCGTGACCTTTACTGAGGATAAACCGGTCCCGGTCCGGCCAGTCCGGATAAGCCGGATTATGCCGGAGGACATTGAAATAGAGACAGGTAACGATATCCGCGGCGGACAGAGACCCGCCGGGATGACCGCTCCCTGCCTCACCGAGCATCGTAATGATATGACGGCGGATTTTCATCGCCATCTTTTCCAGTTCTTTCACCGGCAGGTTTGGATTTGTATTTGTGATTGTACCCGTTGCCATGATACCCAATACCTCCTTTGGTTCGAGATATTCTCTTTAGTGAGAATTCAGGTACTTCGCGTACTCGCTGAGACGAGCCAGCACTCTGGCAGCCCGCTCAGGCGTGGGGTAAATCATTATACCGTTTTCCTGAAGTTCTTTGTAAAGGGGTTCATCTTTCAAGTGTTCGACACGGCGGTCGAAGGTGAGAACCGGTTTCTTGTACTTCTTCATATAATCGTAGAGTTTAGCCAGGTTCTTTTTCTCTTCTTCTTCTCTGGCTTTCATCATATCGAGCGTCATACCGAACATGGATGACGGGTCATCCTGATCCTGGAAGGCATCCTGCTTCAGTGAGGCCATTCGTTTTCTCAAGCCCATGTTGGCGAGTCCGCCGATGACGATAACGGAATCGATGTTTTCATCTTCGAGCATCGGCCAGAGACAAGGATAGGTTACCTCACCGTAACCGACGGTATCGACGGGGTTGGCGTGCGGCCAGCGTTCCGGCAGGATTTTGTTGATGGCTTCGATTGTTTTCTGAGAAAGCCGGGCAACCTCCATACCGAGGCGCTCACTGGCATCGGCGGTGATGCAGCCGAAGCCGCCGCCGAAGGTGAGAATACCGACCCGGTTGCCTCTCGGCATGGGGATATGGAGGAGACCTGAAGCGACGTCGAATAATTCCTCGACGTCATCGACGCGGATGATACCGGCCTGTTTGAACATGGCATCATAGACATGGTCGGACCCGGCAATCGCGGCGGTATGGGATTTGGCGGCGCGGGTGCCGGCGTTGGTCCTGCCCACTTTGACGACGACGACCGGTTTGTGTTTCGTGGTTTTCCTGGCGATATCGAAGAAGCGGGGACCTTCCCGCAGACCTTCGATATAAGCGGTGATTACTTTCGTATCATTATCCTGAGCATAGTACTCGAAAAAGTCCTCGAAATGCAGGTCAGCCTCGTTACCGGTGCTGACGAATTTGCTGAAGCCGACTCCCATTTCAGCGCCGATTTGCAGGATATGGGCAGCAAACCCACCGCTCTGGGAGATGACGCCGACATTTCCTTTCCTTAACGCTTCTCCGCCGCCGCGGGCGGTCGAAAAACTGTTGGCGGTGTTGAAGTGACCCATACAGTTCGGGCCGACAAAGCGCATGCCGCCAGCACGTGCCGTATCGACGATTTCCTTCTGTAATCGTTCTCCGTCCGCACCAGTTTCTCCGAGTCCGGCAGTTATGACCAGCGCACCCTTGACACCCTTGGCAACACAGTCCTTCACGACATCGAGCACATAATTGAACGGCACGACGATGGCTGCGAAGTCGACCGGTCCAGGGATGTCTCGGACAGACGGGTAGGTTTTCACCCCCATGACTTCCGACGTTTTGTTATTGACCGGGTACAATTGCTTGATATTCGAGGTTCTGAGAACGCTGCTGAAAACACCGGCTCCCCATTTTTCCATTGAGTTCGATGCGCCGATGACAGCAACGCTTTCGGGATAAAAAATCGCCTTGAAATGTTCCATTAAGGTATTATTCCTTTCCAGCCCGGTTATTTCCATGCCCTCCTGCATATTTTCCTTTTCCCGGGGGGAACGACGCCTGCATGAAGCATAGTGAAACCACGGCCATTAACTGGCAATATTTTACAATGGCTGATTGTTGTAAGTCCAATTGCGTAAGGGTATTACGTAGAAAGATATAATAGTGCGGTGAGATTACCTGTCAGACAAGAAGCTTACGACCCTGTCCTGAATGATGCGGCGAATGGTATCTCTCGGCTGGCAAGCATCGATGATTGTCCAGCGGTCCGGCTCGGAGGCAGCAAGGGCATGGTATCCCTGGCGGACTTTCCGGTGGAATTCAATATCTTCACGCTCGAACCGGTCGAGTTTCTCTCCGGACTTTCGCTCAAGACCGTTCTCGATAGCAATATCGAGGAGAAAGGTGAGGTCGGGTGCAAGACCGGAGGCAGCGGTTGAATTGATTTGTTTAACGGTCGCAAGGTCGAGCCCCCGGCCGTAACTCTGGTAAGCAGTGGTTGAATCAAAAAACCGGTCGCAGATGACAATTTTCCCTTCGTTGAGGGCAGGTTGGATAACCTCGGCAACCAGTTGAGAACGTGATGCGTTGAAAAGGAGGAGTTCGGTGAGGGGTGATAATTGAGCTTCCTGAGCCCATTTTAGAAGGTCGGATATTTTTTCGCCGAGGACAGTGCCGCCGGGTTCATGGGTGAGGACAGCCGGGATGTGACGGCTGACAAGCCATGAATAAAGCTCAGCCGACTGGGAGGATTTCCCGCTTCCTTCCGGACCTTCGAATGTAATAAAAAGGGACATTTTCACGCCTCAGCAGATTTGATATCAAGTGTATCACGGGCAGAAAAAAACGGCAAAAAAAAGGGGTACCGGTATTTCCGGTACCCCTCTGATGCTTCACAGCCTTAGTCGATGAAGCCCATTTTGTCTTTCATATCAGTGTCAATCCAGAAGTACTGGAGGTATTCGTCGTTGTTGGCGTTACCGCCGCCACCGGCTGCTCCGTAGAAATTCTGGAACCAGGGCCACCACAGGACATGCTGTGTTGCCGACGGGAGTAACAGCGGTACGGCCTGTTCCAGTTCGTACGGGCCGATGTCTTTCAGTGCCTGGATTACCTTAGCTTCGTCTTTGGCGGTGTTGGCGGTGACGATGTCGTAGGCTGTCTGAATCTGCGGGTCATTGACGCGGCTGTAATTGTAAATGCCGCCGGCAGCCATGCACATCATGTTTTGAGGTTTGACGAGATAATCACTGCCCCAGAATGCTTCCTCATAGGTTCCACCCATCCACATGCTCATGTAGACGGTGAACTCGAGGGCATTGATTTCCATGTCGATGTTGATGTCTTTCAGGTATTCCTTGATAATCGAGAGGAAATCCGCATCAGGGCAATCGACGGTGAATTTGAAGCCATCGGGGTATCCTGCTTCTTCCATGAGGTCTCTGGCTCTCTCGACGTCATAGCCGTAGAGGTCCTGAACGATTTGCGGCTGCTCTTCGAGCGGGGTATAAATCGATGCGAAAATCGGCGAATCGATGTACGGCCAGGCCATCAGGGTAGCATGACCGCCGTAGTAGTCGTCGACGAGTTCCTGCTGGTTAATTGCCAGGTTCATGGCGTACCGAATC
>CAYSQK010000132.1:1450-5649 GCA_964433075.1 uncultured Dehalococcoidales bacterium | reverse complement strand
GTGCCGGAGCCCCGTTCGATGTCCTTTCTGACTACGTCAGAGGAATGCGCGGTTCCATGACGGACCTGTACCGGCATCCTGATGAGATTCATGAGTTCTGCGAACGGTTAACCCCAAGCATGATTGAGGGCGGTGTTGCCGCGGCGAAAGCCAGCGGAAACCCCCGTGTTTTCATGGCTCTTCACCGCGGAGCTGACGGTTTTATGTCCGTCAAACAGTTCGAGGAATTTTACTGGCCGTACCTGAAGAGAGTGATTATCGGCCTGATTGAAGGAGGCTGTGCTCCGTGCGTTTTCTTCGAAGGCAACTACGACCAGCGGGTCGAATACCTGCTGGAGTTGCCGAAAGGTAAAGCGCTTGCCCATTTCGACTCCACGGATATGTTCCGGGCACGGGAGATACTGGGAAACCATATGTGTTTCAGGGGCAATGTACCTGCATCCATCCTCCAGACCGGAACGCCTGATGATGTGAAAGTTTATGTCAAAGAATTGATAGACAAGGTAGGTAAGGACGGCGGCCTGATGGTTTCTGCCCGAAGTTCCATCGACGAGGTCAAGCCTGAAAATCTTCACGCCATGATTGATTTCACTAAAGAGTACGGCGTATACAAATAACGGGTGCACATTTCTTCGATAATAAACCAGAAACCCAGCCTGAATAAGGCTGGGTTTCTTTTATTCGTAATGATAAAAGTATTGTCCGGTTCTTTCTCTTTATAGTCCGGAGAGATAACCAGCATCGGTTTTGCGACCGAAAAAGATCCCCATATTCACGTCCGCAAAAATTCGAGGTGGGTGTGTCTGAACAATCGCCCTGCTGAATTGTCCCGGCGTGCAGGGTAAGGCTGTTAGCCGCCGGAATCCGGCAGGTTTGCCGTTGTGACCGGTCTGTTCTCAATGAATTCCATCTCCTGCCCGCAGCAGGACAGCGTTCCACCGCCGGCTTCGATAACCTCTACCTTGTTTCCGCAGATTTTACAACGGTACATTTCTCCGTAATGTTCAACAGCCATGCTGTACCCTCCCCAGTCCTTCATGAATTTTCCGGAGTCTAATATTCAATGATGACGGTATCTGCCACCATGCCGGCCGGATACTAGTTTTTATTCAGGTCAGCCGGTGTATTACCGAAGAAAACCTTCGTATGCGGCCAGGGTATTTCAATGGCTTCGGTGTCGAACGTATTCTTGACCCGCAGCCGTAATTCTCCCATGACAGCCCACTGGCGTCCCGGTTTGACATCGCCGGTAATCTTGATATCGATTCCTGAATCGCCGAGATTATTGATTCTCGCGACCGCGGGTGTGGTGAGCAGGTCCGGTTTCCACTGGGGGTCCCCAGCCATCTCAAGACACACATTGTTGATGACACCCATCACTCGTTCGAGATTTTCACCGTATCCGACGGAGATATCGAGATTGATTCGAGACAGCTTCTTCGTCATGTTCGTGGAGAGTTCGACCTTGCCGTTTGGGACAGAGTGAACGTTCCCGCCCACGTCTCTAAGAATCGTGCGGCGTAAACCAATTTCTTCGACACTCCCGGAAACCCCGGCAATTGCAACCACATCCTCGACCCGGTACTGGTCTTCGAGGATAATGAAAAAGCCGGAAATGTAGTCCTTCACCAGGCTCTGGGCCGCGAAAGCAATGGCCAGACCGCCGACGCCGATGGTGGCGATAAGGGCCGCGATGTTCACACCGACTTCCGGCAGTATCATAACCACTGCAATAATCAGGAGAATGATTCCTGAAATTTTTTGTAGAATCGACGATAACGTATTTGTCCGTTTATCAATTTCCGTTTTATCTTCACCGGCCATCCGGTGAGTTATCATCTGTTTCATGATGGAACGTATCACCGGCCGGCTGATGAAAAAGAGAACGAGTGCGACACCGATAATTGCCGCAATCCGTATAACCGTTGCCCAATCCATACCAACCTCCTGCGTATTTATGTGATGTACCCGGATTATACCACACGTCATGAGGACTTTTCAGGTGAATAAAAAAGGAGCTCATATGAGCCCCTTTTTCGTTCGATTTGTAAAACCTTACAGTTCAATCTCTTTACAACCGGGACTGACAATCAGTTTCGGTTCGGTAACTGACTGGACGTCTTCGGGGGTAAGGCCGGCAACAACTTCCTTGAGGAGCAGTCCTTCCGGAGTGACTTCCATGACGGCGAGGTCGGTGAATATCATGCTGACTCTGCCGACAGTCGTGGCGGGGTAGGTGAGTTCGTTGACTATCTTGTACTGCCCGTCATTGGTGATGTGCTCCATGGCGATGTAGAGTTTTTTAGCTCCGGCAGCGAGGTCCATCGAACCGCCGATGTTGCCGACTCTGTCATGGCCGCGGGACGGATTCATCCAGCCGGCGTAATCGCCGCGGGCATTGATCTGCAAAGCCCCCATGACAGCGATATCAATATGTCCGCCGCGAATCATACCGAATGATTGTACGATATCGAAGTAGCTGCTGCCGGGAAGCTCGAGAATCGGCTGGCAGCTTGCATTGATAAGGTCCTGGTCAATCTGTTCCGGGTCGAAAGCGAGTGGGCCGGTTTTCAGCATGCCGACCTCTGATTGCAGGTAGATATCCCTGCCTTCAATCCAGTCCGAAATCAGGGTAGGAATACCGATTCCGAGGTTGACATAATAACCATCCTGTATTTCACGGCTTACCCTCATGGCGATGAGTTCACGGGGCAGTCCTTCGAATTTTGTTAAATTAGCCATTTATTTCTCCTTTAATCTATCCCTACGTTGACTTTCGGACGTTCGACCTTCACCATCTTTTTCACGTAAATGCCGGGGGTATGGACGTCATCAGCTTTGAGTTCGCCGATTTCAACGATATTTTCGACTTCGGCGATGGTGACTTTTGCGGCAGTAGCCATGACGGCATTGAAATTCAAAGCAGTCTTGGCGTATCGCAGGTTACCTTCTCTGTCGCCAATCTGAGCGTGGATAAATGCGAAATCAGGCTGAATGGCATATTCCAGAATATAGGTTTTTCCGTTGATAACTTTTGTCTCCTTGGGCGTCCGGTTTTCCGGAATACTGGAGAGGACGATTTCCTGAACGAATGAACCGACGCCGGTTGGGGTGTAGAAAGCCGGGATACCGGCACCGCCCGCCCTGTACCGTTCTGCCAGTGTGCCCATCGGGCTGACTTCGAATTCGATTGTCCCTTCCCGGACGGCTGATTCGAACGGGTCTTTCCGCCCGGCTGATGCCGAGCGGGGCAGACCGTAGGAATCGACGACTTTTTTCAACTGGCCGTTTTTAACGAGCGCAGCGGTTTCTTCCTTGCATCCCACCAGAGGGCCGCAGCCGCAGGTCAGGGTCAGGTTTTTAACTCCTTTTTTAATAAGGCCCTGCAGCAGGGCACGGGGCACGCCGCAGGTGAAAAAGCCCGGTATGGCGATAACCGCGCCGTCTTTTACATCTTCCAGGCATTCTTCGATACTCGACAAGACTTTATCCATCTAGATATTCCTCCTTGTATTGACAGGTAGCACAGGTAACCTCCAATGCAGTTTGTATTTGTGCGAAAAAACGACCGATTTTTCCCTAAAGGCGGTGAGTGTACCACACTATCGGGCGTCAGAAATACAGCGGTATACACGAATCCGTACCATTATATGACTTTCTCAGTGATACAAGCAACAATGCTTAATACGTAAACCTTTTGCACTAACGCTTGCGAATTGATACAATACACAAAAATCATAGGGAGTTACAATGGCGAAATTAACAGAAGATATGAAAAAAATTGCGGCGAAGTCCGGCGCCTATATTCTGGCAACATCGAATAAAGCCGGCGTCCCCAATGCGGTGCCTATCGGAATCTACCAGGTAAAAGACAGTGAAATCGTTCTTGCCGATAACTTCATGAACAAGACACGGAAGAACCTCGAAGAAAATCCTGTTGCAGCAGTAACGTACTGGAGTCCTGAAGACCACTACGGCTATCAGATTAAGGGAAAGACCCGCATCGAGAAGTCCGGGGCTGATTACGAAGCGATGAAAAAGAGTATGGCTGAAAAGAAATTTCCCTTTGAGCCGAAAGCGGTTGTCGTTCTTTCGGTCGATGAAGCCTACTACATCGGTTCAGGAAAAGAAACCGGAAACAATCTACTTTAAGAGAACAGATAAACAGGCAGATGAGAAAAAGCGGGGAGATCGGAAGA
>CAYSQK010000132.1:0-1440 GCA_964433075.1 uncultured Dehalococcoidales bacterium | reverse complement strand
GGGGGTTACCCCGCTTTTTTTGTGTGCTTGTCTGAATCCCGTCGGTTTGATACGCTGGTATCATCAGTGATATAAAGACGGTAAGCAGCTACAGCACTGCTGAAACAAGGAGGGATTATGGCTGAAAAATCCGAGAGGGTGGGAGAAGTCATCGAAGCGAGCACGACAGCGTTCACTGCCCAGTGCTATGAGCTGTATGATTCTCCTCCGCTGGGCAGCCTGGTAAAAACCGGCGTCGGCGCCCTCGATCAGTACGGTATTGTTTTCTTCAGCACCACGGGAGGCATCGAGCCGGGAAGGAAGCCGATTGCCCGGGGGAAAGATGAAGCCGACGAAGCCGGTGTCTACCGGGAGAACCCTCAGCTTCTCAAGCTGCTCCGTACCGAGTTCAGCGCTCTGGTGGTGGGATACCGGGAAGAGAGTAATATCTGTCATTATCTGCCGCCCCAGCCTGCCCGTATTCACAGTTTTGTTCGAGGGTGCGGCAGTGACGAGATACGTGAATTCAGCCGCTCCTTCGAATTTTTTAACATTATACTGAACTCGGGAATTCCTGTACCGGTCGAAGAGGTGGTTGCAGCGTCCCTTCGGTCAATGAGCCGGGTCTACGATGAGCCGGAGAAGTTTTTAATTGCCGCCGGTAAGGAGCTGGCGATGCTCCTGGGTAGCGAGTTCAACCGGCTGAAAGCGATTCTGAGTAAAATCAGGTAGTTGTAACATGCAGGACATTGTTTTTCATGATTACGGTACGTTTACCGATGGAGAAATAGAGGTATTTGTGCAGGAAACAATTCCTGCCGATGACGAACACGGCCAGGTTCCGATGTACAGGTTTGGTATCAGACCGGCTGGAACAGACATTGTCGTCGGGAGGGTAAACCTTCGTATTGCCAGCACCGAAGACATACTCATGTATGCCGGGCATATCGGGTACAGGGTTGAAGAACCATATCGGGGACACCGATATGCTGCGAAAGCCTGCCGTCTCATCAGGCCGGTGGCTCTTGACCATGGTCTGGAAACGGTATGGTTGACAGTTAATCCTGATAATTGTCCGTCAAGACGGACGTGTGAGGTACTGGGATGTACACTGGTTGAGATAGTAAATATTCCGGAAGATAATGACCAGTATCTGGATGGCGAAAGGCAGAAGTGCCGTTACCGGTGGGATATCGGAGATACAAAGATGTGAGGAGAATGCCATAATGACCGACATCTTTCCATCCGATACATCGAAAGTCTTCGACTTTAATAAATGATAATTGATGGAGTCGGTTCATTGACTTCTCCCTTTGGTAAAGGGAGATTGAGAGGGATTTAGGATATTAGTGAATAAAGATATTACTCGCCCTCACAAAAAACGTAACGTTTCGAGGAGTATAAACAATGGCAGACGCAAACGGTGAAAAACTTGGTATCGTCGTTGCCGGTTCTTTGACG
>CAYSQK010000131.1:0-5658 GCA_964433075.1 uncultured Dehalococcoidales bacterium | reverse complement strand
GGGTACGCAGTTCATGCGACATGCTCGCTAAAAATTCGGACTTCATCTGATTCGCTCGTTCGACTTCTTTGTTTTTGTCGACGAGTTCTTCCGTTTGTTCCATTAACAATTGAGACTGAGCTTTCAGTTTCAGGTTTTGAGCATCGAGTTTCTCATTCGTCGCTATAAGCTGTTTCTCTATCGTCTTTTGCTCGGTAACATCATTGGAAGCCGTTATCAAATACTTGTCGCCGCCAAGCATTATCATTCTCGACGAAAGCAATACGTTATGAATGTTCCCCGTTCTTGTTTTCACCTCGGCTTCGAAATTATCAATCCGTCCCTCTTTTTTCAGTAATTGCTTCATCTCCTCATTTTGTAACGGATTGATAAAATTGTCGATTTTTTCAACTCTTTCCCCTATCACTTCTTCGCGTGTGTAGTCATTGATTCTCTCGAAAGCCTTGTTTACATCAACGATTTTTCCGGTTTCAGGTGAAAATACCACCATCGGCAGAGGATTATCACGAAAAACGGTAGCGTACTTCTCCTCGTTTTCCCTGATAAGCATCTCCATTCTTTTTCTCTCGGAAATATCGCTGACGAGCGTTACCCACCCTGTTCGGGTCCCGTTCTGCTCGATAGCCCGCATCTTGACATCGACCCAGATTTCTCCTTTCGGAGTAAAGTAGAGCTGCTCCTCCCGGTTGTATCCCTTTTCGAGCGCTTTCAGCCTGTCCTCGTTCTGACTGTCGTACTCCTGTCCGATTTGTATCAGGTCACCGATAAAGTGTCCTTTCGCTTCGGCAGCCGTTATTCCGAACATCTCTTCACTGATGGTATTCCAGTAGGTGATTTTAAAATCGAGGTCGAGGGATATTATCCCTTCATGGATTGTTTTCAGTATCGTATCGGATAAAACCAGGGCATCCTCGGTCCGTTTTCTCTCCGTAATATTCACGAAGTTTCCCAAAACCGCCGGTTCGTCATTGAAGATAATGCTCTTCAAATTTTCGATTGCCCATATGACGCTGCCGTCTTTACGCATCATGCGAAGTTCATATCCTTCGGTTCTCTCGCCCTTCAGCATTTCAATCGCTTTCGCACGTACGTCCGGCTTGTCTTCAGGATGAATCAAGTCGACCGAATTCATCGACATGAGTTCATTGTGCTCGTACCCGCTGTATTGTTGAAATACATCGTTTACAAAGATAAACTTTCCTTTTTGCGTGATATAAATACCGGTCGTTGAATTCTCGGTCAGTGTCCGGTACAGATCCTCAGCCTGATTTTTTTCATTGATTCGCTGAAGGAGCGATTCATTGAGCGTCTTTATTTCTTCGCGTTGTTCTTCCAGATCTGTTTCCCGTACCCTGATTTCATTTATCATCATATTCAAACCGGAGATTATCGGCGCCAGATCAGGATGAGTGCCGGCCCGGTCCAGTCTCACATCATAATCGCCTTTCGAGACTTTGGTTATTACCGTCAATATTTCCCTGATTTGCTGTTTAACCGTATCACCGCTCATAGGCACCCTCTTGTCGGAGTCTTCGGGAACGCCCTTCATTCACCGGACTATACCCGCTGACATTATGTTATGATAGTTTGAATATTATATCCGATTCACACTATAGTAACAATTATATCAGTTTGGTTAAGACAAAGAGACAGCACCGTGTATTTTGCTTGACAAACATCCGCCGGATAATGTACTTTGAGTGACAGGCTCTCCCGTAATTAACTATCTCTCATGAAATACATTTGAACTCATCCGGTCTGCCTGTAGTGATGTACCGCATACTGATTGAATAGAAGGAGGAAATATATATCATGGCAGAAACAAAGTACGGAAAGTACATAGTCAGAGGAACCAAAGAAAAGGTGCCGACTGATAAACCGGGGGTACGAACCAGAACTCTGGAAAAAGAAGAATACGGGGTCAAACCTGGTTTGAACTGGAGATACGTCTCTGCACCGGCGGTTGTCATCGATGAAGCCCATTACCATGACTTCGATGAATTTCTGGTCTTTACCGGGGCTGATCCATCCAATCCGGATGAATTCGCCGCAGAAGTCGAAATATCCATGGGAACTGAAGGCGAGAAAAATATCGTCAATACTCCGGGTATCGTTGT
This sequence comes from uncultured Dehalococcoidales bacterium, assembly GCA_964433075.1. GTDB lineage: Bacteria > Chloroflexota > Dehalococcoidia > Dehalococcoidales > UBA2162 > MGML01. The sequence continues at coordinate 3,541 of CAYSQK010000131.1, read as the reverse complement.
TCTCCCCAAAGGAACTGTTCACGGACCCATAAAATTCACAAAGGTCGAAAAACCTGCCATATTCTGCAACATCTACCTCTCGGAAAAATATGTCAGGCAGTATAAAAAATAACGCGTAATCAGATAGTGAAGGAGTATACTAATGGCAGCATTAAAGTACGATAAATTTATCAAACGGAACATTCAGCCGAATGAAATGCCTCCCCGTATCAACCAGAAACAGGCTATTACCATGCATAAGGCGCTCATTGAAGATATAGGAGACTTCGGTTTCCATTTCAATTTTGTCGCAATCCTGGCTCCCCATATGCTGGGCGACCCTCCCCACGAGCACAATTGCGATGAAATTCTGTTCTTCATCCCGACCGATATGGCTAATTACCCTGACCTCGGTGGAGAAGCTGAAATTGCTCTCGGTCCTGAATGGGAAAAACATACCATCAATACGGCAGCAATCATCACTCTGCCGCCCGGCATCAACCATGCTCCCATTTTCATGAAAAGGGTAGACAAGCCCTTCTATTTCGGCCATATGCTGATGGCGACCGAATATATGTCCAGCCAGACGAAAAAAGGCGAAGGCTTCATCACCGGATAACGCTGAGGTTTTTTCACCGCGGCGCATGCCTGAACAGGAACGAATAAAGCACGGCGGATATCATCCTCCATACCGGAGAGAAATATCCGCCGTGTTGTTATATCCGCTGCCTTTTCCTAGTACCTGGCGTATTCCTTCAACCGCTCAATCATGCCCTGCAATTCAGGCATTGCCGGTCCGACCGGAAGCCTCAAACTTAAAATAAACCCGCCGTCATACGCACATTCATCGATAAGCCGTTTATTGTAATCCTCGACTTCCTGGATGGACATCAGCTTGTGAGAAAGCGGACCGCCGCCCATAACACACTGGTGTCCTTTAAGCATTTTCGACACTTTGAAAACATCCGTGTAATCGACCAGCGCCACGATTTTTCCCTTCGGCAGTTCTTTGAGACATTCAAGTCTGTCACCGAACTCATCTTCGAATACCGGAATCGGCACGTATCCAAGGTTAACCAGAGTCGTAAGCTGTTTTTTCAACCCCGGCCAGTAGAACTTTTCGAAATGTTTCTGGGACATGAATGACTTGTCACCCCGCCACAACGGCATACCAAGCCGCTTCTGGATATTTTTTCCGTCGGCATTGGCCGGTTGTGCCTCGGCAAGCCGGGTTTCCTGTATCATATCGCATAATTTCAGGAGTTTCTCAGGCTGACGGAACATGTCGGTCATCGCCCCCTGCATACCGCGAAGGAAAGAGGAGACGGTATCGTACGGAGCCCCGCCGGCAGGCCCGAAATGGGAAAACGCCGGGTATCCGAGTGATTGCATTTCTTCCGTCGTATTGCCGAGGAGCGCCCGGAATTTCTTCGTTTCGCGTCCGGCTTTGGCCAGTTTACGCCCCATTTCTTCGAACTCAGGCGTATCGAACATCGGGGTAATCCCTTCCAGGTAGTTGAAACTGAAACCCATGTAGGGGAGTTTTTTCAGAGGGGCCATGAGTCCGTAGACCCTCGGGAGATAATAACGCAGGGTAAAGTCCGTCGGGTCGGCAAAGAAGATGTCATATTCATCGGCCTTCATATATTCGCCTTCGAGAAACTGGTATTCGTAGTTCGAAGGCAGGTTTCCTCCCGGCCAGAGCCTCGTCTTGACATCGAGGAGTTCAAGCGCATATCCGGATGACGGAAGCCCGCTCATGCCGGTATCGGTATCGAAAGCGACGCTCAGGTATCTGTTCGCTTTGTTAAACGTTACCGGGTCATAATACCCTGCCGAACGGGGAACGTCGGTATAGTCGCTCGGATCCGCCATTGTAATAATCGGTACTCTGTCCGGTTTTTCGAGGTTGATTGCCTTTCGTATCCGCTGTTCTTTTTCAGCGTATGCCGCCTCCGGCGTCTTGCCTGTTTTCCGTTTTACCTCTTCCCGTAATGCTTCGAGATTGGAATCAAGGGTAATCATGAAATCCTCCTGCTCACTCTTTTTTCTTTTTTTTATTATGGATTATATTTTTTCGCTGATTCAATCATGGCTTTGACATTTTCCGGTCTCGCTTCATCGATCGAGCTGCCGTTGGTAAGAATGAGACCGCCGCCTTTCCCGCAGACGGTAATAAGTTTTCGGCAGTAGTCCTCGACGTCTTCCGGCGTGCCGACCTGGAGCAACGATGATGGAACATTCCCCATGATACAGACATGGTCTTTCAGAATTTCCTTCGCCCTGAACATGTCCGTTAAATCGAAATGAGTCACCGCTTTTCCTTTCGGCAATTCCAGGAAGTACTCAAGCCTGTCACCGTACGCCCCTTCGCAGAACGGCATCGGCACGTACCCCAGGTCGATATTCGTCATGAGCGCTTTTTTCAGCCCCGGCCAGTAGAATTTTTCGAACTGCTTGACTGACATGAACCCTTCGGCGCCCCGGTGTAAAGCGAGGAATAAACGTTTCGGATTACCGGGGAGCTGTGGATTGGCCGGTTTTGCCTGCTTTATTCTCCAGTCAAGCATCATTTCACAGGCCGCCAGCAGCTTATCCGGAACCCGGAACATATCCATCATCGCTCCCCGCATTCCCCGGTAAAAATCAGATATCATGTCGAACGGAGCGCCGCCGACACCCCCGAAGTGACTCTGCGGGGGAAACCCGAAACCGGAAGCCTCAGCTTCGAGGTTCCCTGATTCGTTAACCCATTTTTCCTGCTCTTCACCGGCAGCAAGGAGCTTTTTCGCCATTACCCGGAATTCCGGCCTCGTAAAGAGAGCCGTGATACCGTTCAAACCCTGGGCACTTTCCGCCAGCCGCGGTAAATCGGCAAGCGGCCCCAGGATTCCATAGGCTCGCGGCAGCATGTACCGCAAGGTAAAATCAGTCGGGTCAGAAAGAAACAGGTCGTACTCACTTTGTTTCATGCACTCGATATCGACCGCCTGATGCGAAACGTTATCGGGCAGCGTCCCTCCCGGCCATTGCGTCTGAGTCGGACGGAGAATATCCATCACCCGGCCTGAACTCATCCCTGACGATGCCTGATACATATCCGGTTCGAAATCAAGAATCGTTTTCAGTATGGCTTTCCGCCAGGCAGGCGGGTCATAATACGCCGTTGAATACGGCAACCCGGTGTAACGTGCCGGGAAGTAAACCATGCGTAACGAGACCGGCACCCGGTCAGGCTCCCGCAGTTCTATCGCATCCCGAACCCGCTTTTCCCGTTCCTGATACAACGCTTCCGGCGACTTCTTATATTTGGTCTCTATCGCGTCCCGGATTCGTTTTTCTTCTTCTGAAAACCCGTGTTCACCCTTTGTTGTCACGTAACTCCTCCTGACCTGTTTTTCATGAATATTCGTTTAATAATAACACAACGGCGAGGGTAAATCCGGTGGGTGGCGTACACTCATCGCAGCATTTCCGCATTTTCTTCAGGCACCCAGCCAAGACACCGCTCGACATGGGAGAGGTCCCAGAATCGCCAGTAATTATTCGAAACACCGTACAG
>CAYSQK010000130.1:0-5700 GCA_964433075.1 uncultured Dehalococcoidales bacterium | reverse complement strand
CCCCCCCCCCTATCCTACACTCTTTCCCTACACGACGCTCTTCCGATCTTACACCGTTTCACGACTATTTAGTTCAGTTTTGCGTACGTATTCGGAACAAACGACAATTCGGGAATATCTCGAAGGATTGAAGGTGTACATCCTTGATAACCTCGATGTTTTCAAAGCTGCTGAAGAGTCATTGACACAGGAGCAGCGGATGACCTTCAATCCCATGATGAGCGGGCGGAATCCGTTTCTTCCGTTTCAGGTTAATGTTTTTGTCGATAACAGCGACGTCAAAGGGCCGCCGGTGGTGGTGGAGAATAATCCAAACTTCGGGAACCTGTTCGGTAAAATCGAGCGGCGTTTCCTTTTCGGCGGGTATCTCAGCGACCATACGATGCTGAAACCGGGGGCACTGAACCGGGCAAGCGGAGGATATCTCCTGATGAGTGCCAATGATTTGTTGACCAACCCGGGTGTGTGGCCGGCGCTCAAGCGAGCCATGAAGAACAAGGAAGCCCGTATCGAGGACCCGATAGAACAATTCGGTATGGTTGCTCCCCAGGGGCTGAAGCCGGAACCGATGCCGATAAAGGTAAAGGTGATTATCAGCGGCGACCCGAATCTGTATCAGATGCTTTCCATGTACGATGAGGATTTCTGGGAAATTTTCAAGGTAAAAGCTGACTTCGATTCGGAAATCGAGAATACCAAAGAAAATGTTCTGGCATATGCGGCGTTCCTCTCCGGGTGCTGTGACGAATGCGAGACGCGGCACTTTGATCCGTCCGGCGTTGCCAGGGTAATCGAATATTCGGCACGTGTTGTCGGTGATCAGGGGAAACTGTCGTCGAGATTTGCCCAGGTAAAGGAATGGATTGAAGAAGCTGATTACTGGGCAGCCAGGGATAATGCAAAATACATCTCGGCAAACCATGTTCAGAAAGCAATCGATGAACGGTATTTCCGGCATAACCTGACCGATGAGAAGTTGAAAGATGCCATTGAACGCGGCACGATTATGATTGATACCGATGGTGAAAAGGCCGGGCAGGTGAACGCCTTGAGCGTTTACTCGTTAGGTGACATAACATTTGGCAAGCCATCCAAAATTACTGCCAGAACATTTCTCGGACGCGGGGGAATCATCAATATCGAACGTGAAGCACAATTAAGCGGACCGACCCATAACAAGGGAGTCATGATACTCAGCGGGTATCTGGGCTGGAAGTATGCTCAGGATAAACCGCTTTCGCTTTCGGCGAGTATCTGTTTCGAACAATCATACGGAGGGGTTGACGGAGACAGTGCCTCGTCAACCGAGCTGTACGCTATTCTGTCAAGCGTTGCCGGCATACCGATAAAGCAGCATATCGCTGTTACCGGTTCGGTTAACCAGGCAGGAGAAATCCAGCCTATCGGCGGTGTGAACCAGAAAATCGAAGGATTCTTTCAAATCTGCCAGGCGCGAGGATTAACCGGTACGCAGGGTGTCATGATTCCTGAACAGAACCTGAGAAATCTGATGCTGAGCGACAACATTGTCGAAGCTGTGAAAAAAGGGACGTTCCACATATACTCAGCGAAAACAATCGATGAGGGAATCGAGATACTGACGGGTGTCAGAGCAGGCAATAAGAAAAAGGATGGTTCGTATCCAAAAGGGACGGTGAATTACCTGGTTGATACAGCGCTCAGAGAGATGGCCGAAAAACTGAGGGTTTTCGGTTCGGATGACCGGAAAGGGAACAAGTCCGGAAAAGGAACAACCGGTAAGCAGGTCAAGAAGTAAAGCCCGAAAATCATGATGACCAGGAGAAATGAACAGCATGCTTGAGACAGCCGGGGCAGTCGCGGTGATAACGGGAGCGGGAAGCGGTATCGGGGCGGGCCTTGCGAGAAAGTGGGCCTCCGCAGGAGGGAAATCAGTACTGGCGGATATCGATTCCGCCGGACTTCGGGAAGTTGCTGATGACATACGGAAAAACGGAGGGGATGTTCGCCCTGTGACCTGCGATGTAACGGTTGAAAAGGACAATCAGGACATGGCGCGCCTGGCGGTTGAGGTATTCGGTCACATCAATCTGGTGGCTCCCTGTGCCGGCATCATCGATGACGGGGTGTTGCTTTCTATAGATAAAAACACCGGACAGGTCAAGGATTCGATGTCACTCGAACAATTTCGTTCGGTGCTCGATGTCAATCTCACCGGAACATTCCTGACGGTCAGAGAGTGCTCAACGCAGATGGTGAATACCGGGTCGAGAGGTTTGATTTGTTTACTCTCCTCCATCGGTTCACTGGGAACGGCAGGTCAGATCAACTATTCTTCGAGTAAAGCGGCCGTCTCAGCGATGCCGAAAGTGATTACCTCTGAATTTTTCAGAAAAGGGATAGCCGGGCAGATTCGGTGTGTTGCTGTTGCGCCCGGATATGTCGATACTCCCATGGTCAACGGGATGAACGCTGAGGCACTGGAGCGGATACGGGAGCAAATACCAATCGGAAGAATGATTTCGGTTGAAGAGGTTGTTTCGCTGGTCATGGAATTATTCCGGAATGAAGCCTGTGCCGGTGAAACCTACTATATACACGGCGGATTAAGACTCGGTTCGAAAGGATGATGCCGGGAGAAGAAAAGCGGAAGGTTACGTTTCTGCCTGATTTCCTGTCTTTCCGTTCCGGCCGCCGCCCGCTTTCAGGAGTACCGTTGGCAGACCGTTGACCGGGTGCGTGTACACGCAATCTTCGGCGCCGTACACATCTTTGATATTGTCCGGTGTTATCACTTCCTGAGGTGTTCCGATGGCGTGCAGTTTCCCGTTTTTAATGAGAGCCAGACGGTCGCAGTACTGGGCAGCCAGATTCAGGTCATGGACGGTGATAACCACCGTCAGGTTATTCCGGGTACAGAGGCTTTTTATCAGGTCGAGAACATCAAGCTGATGACTGATGTCGAGGTTTGCTGTCGGCTCGTCGAGCAGTATCGTTTCAGGCTGCTGAGCCAACACTCTCGAGATAATGATTCTCTGGATTTCTCCGCCGGAGAGTTCGCCGATTCTCCGCTCGGCAAAGTGAAGGGTGGACGTTCGCTCCATCGCCTGGTAGGTTATCTCAAGGTCTTTTTCGTTCTCGTAACTGAGTAAACTCATGTGGGGATTCCGCCCCATCAGCACTATTTCGAAAGCAGTAAATGAGCTGGGCAGAATAGGCGTTTGCGGGACTACGCCCATCAATTTAGCCAATTCCGAACGGTGAATTTTCGTTATATTCATCCCTTTGAGCAGCACATTGCCTGATTTGGGACTGATTACGTTGCTGATGGCTTTAATAAGGGTGGATTTTCCGGAGCCGTTGGGACCGATGAGCCCCAGCATTTCTCCCTTTTCCACGCTGAATGACAGGTCATGCAGTACCGTTGTATGACCGTATGCGAGTGTCAGATTCTGGATTTCAAGCATTTTCATCAGAATGATTTCTCTTTTAGAAATAGACTATGCCCTTACGACGTCTCAGCAGGTAGAGGAAAAACGGTACGCCGCAGACGGCGGTGATGATACCGATTGGTATCTCGGTTGGTGCCATGATGGTTCGGGCGGCAATATCGGCGAGAATCATGAAGATTGCCCCGCAGAGAACCGAAAGGGGGAGCAGGAAACGGTGGTCAGGGCCCCAGACAAGCCGGACGGCATGAGGGACAATGATGCCGACAAAACCGATGGTACCGACAAAAGATACGGCGGCAGCGGTTATCAGCGTCGAAGCCGCCAGGAGAATGAGCTTGGTCCGTTCAACGTTGATGCCAAGCTGTTTTGCCTGTTCTTCGTCGAGCTGCATAACGTTCAGCGACCGGCTGTACAGGAGAATGACGATGATACCGGCGCCGATATAGGGTAAAACCGCCAGCACCTCCGACCATTCGCTGAGAGAGAAACTCCCCATTACCCAGAAGAGAATGCCGTGGACCTTATCGCCTGCGGAGAGAATCAGGTAGGAGTATATGGAGCCCCACAATGCTCCGAGAGCAACCCCTGCCAGTATCAGGGTGGTCACGGGCACTGTTTTACCGACTCTGGCGAGAATGTAGACTACGGCGACGCTGATGATAGCACCGGAAAAGGCCAGTATCGGAATGATACTGAATCCCATGGCACTGAATTCAATGGGCAGGAGAAATCCGGCAACGGCACCGAGGGCGGCGCCCTGAGCGGCTCCGATGAGATAGGGGTCGGCAAGCGGGTTTCGGAACAGCCCCTGGTAGGTCGCTCCCGATATGGATAAGGCTGCTCCGACCAGACCGGACAGGATAATGCGGGGCAGCCGAATATTCATTATTATCGTTTCGGTATTACTCGTCCAGTCTGAAGAAAAGGTGAAAAACGTCAGACGCGAAATAAGTACCTTTACCGAGGTAAGGAAATCAATGTTAACGCTGCCGATGGTGGTAGCAAAAGCCACCACCAGTATTGCAGCAACGGAGAGTCCGATTATGGCGTATATACGGCTTCGCCAGTGGGGACGGTATTTTTTTATCGATTCGGACTGAGGCGTAACGATTTTTTGATTTGACATGGTGTTTTTTTCTTGTCTATGAAGCATATCATACTTTACTCGAACAAGTCAGGATGAATCATTTTCGCTAATTGTTCGAACCCGTCTATCAGCCGTTCACTGGGTCTTCCCGTTAAATCAGTATTGATCTCGTATATCCGGTTATTCGTACGGGCCTCGGAACTGGCCAGTCTTTCTTCCGTCAGGGCGAAGGTAAAGGGGGCATCCGCTCCTTCTCCCATGCCGGTCCCGGCGATGATTACCTGAGGGTTCGAGTCGACGAGCGCTTCGAGTGAAATCATCGGATAGCCTTCGGTTTCGTTAAAAAGGCTTATGCCGCCGGCTTTTTCAATCATTTCACAGATGCGGGTGTCGCCGCCAACGGTCATGAGAGGATCGTGCCACATGACATAAAATACTCTCGGTTTCTGGTCCTCTGATAACCCGGCTGCTTTATCGGTTATTGTTTTCATACGGGCGGCCATGTCGGCAGTAATTTCGGCAGCTTTCTGTTCGGTGCCGGTTACCTGGCCTATCAGGGTAAAGGACTCGAGCACTTCATCGAGGGTTCGGGGGTCGATAACGACGACGGTCTGCCCCAGCTTTTCGAGTGCCGGCAGGATTTCGGCGACATGCATATCCGAGGCAAAAATAACGTCAGGCTCAGCGGCGACGATTCTTTCGACATCCGTTGTCGAATACCCTCCGATTTTCGGTTTTTCAAGGGCAGCCGCCGGGTAGTCACAATAATCGGAAACGCCGACGATTTTTTCTTCGAGACCGAGAGAAAACAGGATTTCAGTATTACTCGGAGCGAGCGATACGATTTTTTCAGGCAGTGACTCCAGGGTGACGGTCCGTCCGCTCTGGTCGGTAACGGTTATCTCCGTGGGAGCCTCCGGATTTTCCGTCAGTTCTTCTTCAGGAGAACTGCAGGCGGAAAGGGTACTTAATGAAAGAGCGAATGCCAGTACGATACCGGCTGCTTTCAAAAAACTGGTTTTCATCGAAACTACTCCTGTCGAGATGATTTTGTTCACAAACACGGACCCGCGGCATTACCGGCGTCTCTCCCGGGAAGAAACGGGATGCTCCCGAATTCATGCTGTAAGTCAATAGATCGGAAGAGCGTCGTGTAGGGAAAGAGTGTAGGATAGGGTGGGG
>CAYSQK010000129.1:0-5735 GCA_964433075.1 uncultured Dehalococcoidales bacterium | reverse complement strand
TGCCGGCCGGTTCAGAATGGCTGCCTGAGGTTTGTCTCGTTCGATGTGGAGAAGTTTCCCTGAAGGCGAAAAAATGGATGCGCTGTTCGCATTACGGTAAATAACGTCTTCACTGATTCCGAATTTTTCGACAAATTCACGGCTGACGATGCCGGTGCAGCACACCGCTTCATCGAGTCGCTTCTTCTTCTCGAACACGATAGTTTTCACGCCCTGCTCCGCCATATTCCGGGCGAATCGGCTGCCGACAGGGCCTGCTCCTATCACTGCAACATCAAACAAGCCGTTTCTCCTGAGAAATTGTTCCTTTGACAATAAACCGGTATATACCTCTGTGCATCACCAGCTTTAAGGAAAAATAGATAACAACCAGGAAGCCGAATACTTCAGGAATAAAGACGTCCGGATTATGTATCAACCCGCTCCACAAATTCTCGAACCAGTTTTCAGAATCATAGGGAATGAACCAGCCCTTGAACGGCCAGAAAAGAGTAACCTCCATCCGCCATATCTGGTCGAGGACCAGGTGCATCAAACTGCCGAACCACAGCACCAGCAGTCGCGCTTTCCTGAATATCAGACCGCTGCCCAGTAACAGGATACTGAAGAGCAGCGAATGCGAAAAACCGCGCCCGCTGAAATAAGTAGAATCATTCATCATCAGGAAAAGCGGTTTGTCGACGATATCAGGCAGCATTGAACCGATAATGACCATCCGATAGTCTATAGTGCCGTCCGGCCCTCTGAATGCATTGACAACTTTTGACAGTTTCCCCCTGAACCCTTTTCCGGATTCATCGCCGGGGGTGGGGAATGCCAGGTCGATGCCTCTCGCCACGATGGATGTTATGCCGACATGCCCGAATACTAACATCAGTCCTGCCGGTCCTTATCGTCATCGATAACCTTGTACTCAACATCCGTAATAATCGGATTCTGGTTATGGGAAGCCTCTTTGTTTTCACGCCTGATTGAACGGTACCCGGATGAAGCCATACTGAACAGAAACCACCCGATGATACTTAACCATAATCCGTTTCCCCATGACATGCCGAATGGTCTGAAAATAATGACGAATATTCCGAAAAGGATAAAAAGCCACCCGATTATGTATCCGATGATGGCCGCGATATGACTCGCGATGAGATAACTGCCGGTTGATTTCCATATCAACGAGCGGAATATTCTCCCGCCGTCGAGCGGAAATCCCGGTATCAGATTGAACAATGCCAGTATGCCGTTCGTAACCGCCAGCCAGATGAGAGCTTCGGCAACATAACCGGTAATCCCTGGAATCATCCATATCAAACCAAATACCACCGCCAGCGCCAGGCTGCATATCGGTCCGGCGGCAGCCATCTTTATCTCGGCTCCCGGATTGGTTGCTTCCTTCTCCATCGTCGCCATTCCGCCGAAGATGAACAGGGTAATGTCTGATACCGGTATACCGTTGGCTCTTCCGACAAGACTGTGCGCTAACTCATGCGCCAGGACTGAAATGAAAAAGACGGCGCTGGTACAAATCCCGACAACCCACTTCAAAAGGCTCTGGTAATCCGGTTCAACCAGCAGGAATGTGAGAAGGAAGAATATGATGAACCAGGTATAGTGTATTCGTATTTGTATCCCGAAAAGTTTCCCGAGAAAAATAGTCCTGTTCATGGATTATACCGCCGAAAGGAGGAACTCGCGCAAGCTGAAAAGGACCGCCGCATTGATATGTTGAGGCCGTCTCGGCAGGGTAATAACCCGGGTTTCTTTTCTATCGGCTATACCGGCGTAGAGTGTCCCGAATTGGGCATCCTGAGTCGTTTCCTCAGCAACAACTGTACTGACACCAATATCGGCATTGAAAAAGTCTCGTGCTTTCGCCGCCATTTCTCCGGCTCGTTCATACTCGGTCAGACCGGATTTGAGGCCGACTGACGTTTTGGCACCGTCGCTCGTTACCATCAACCCGCCCCGGAAAAAGTGCGCACACTCCGGTTTATTGAATATTGTGGACAGATTGACGCCGGAACAGTCCTCCATCACTCCCATCGTCAAACCTTTTTTCTCCATGAGTTTTCCGATTATCTTATCGAGCGTATCGTCATCGATTCCCCAGATATGTTCACCGGCTATTGCGTGTATGCGCTTTTCGCTTTCCGCCATCAAGGCTAACGCTTCTTCCCGGTTTTTCGCTTTTGCAGCCAACCGTAAATGAATTCCGTCAGCTTTTGCATAAATACCGAGGGTCGGATTGGCCGCTTCGAGCAGGTCGTTGACCATTTCTCCGAGGGCACCTTCGGAAAACCCGAACGTCTTGAAAATACGCGCTACCAGCACTGATTCTGTTCTCTTTTCAAGCCGCGGCTGAACCGTTTCTCTCCAGACGACATCCAGTTCTCTCGGCGGGCCGGGCATCGTGACGAGAATGCGGCCGTCACGCTCTATCCACCATCCGGGAGCAGTACCCGCCGGGTTCGGTATCGACTGGGCTGATGGAATCAACGTTGCCTGTTTGAGATTACTCAACGGCATTTCTCTCCCCATCCCCTCGAACCGGGCTCGAAGATTTTTTTCCAGGTCCGGATGAACCGTCAGTTCTTCGCCAAACATGCCGGCGATAGCTTCCCGTGTAACATCATCCGCGGTTGGCCCGAGCCCACCTGTCAGCAATATGATATCTGACCGGTTCCAGGCCCGTTGAAGGACTTCGATGATTCTCGCCCGGTTATCCCCTACCTGTGATACCCAGTACAGATCGATACCGAGCATCGGGAGCCGTGATGCCATGTACTGAGCATTGGTATCGGTGATTTCTCCGAGAAGAATTTCGGTACCTATTGATACTATTTCTGCCTTCATTGACGTCCTTCCGCTGACATAAACATTTAACAGCCCGGCGTTGAAACGCCGAGGTATTCTTTCACAAGTTCCATCGCACAGAATTTACCGCACATGCTGCATGCGTTCGTCGTCGTGGCGTGCTGTCCGCTGTGAACGCTTTGAACACGCTGAGGGTCAAGTGCCAGTTTTGCCTGCGTTTCCCAGTCGAGATTTTTTCTGGCAACAGCCATTTGGCGGTCTCGTTCGGCTGCCCCTTTTACCCCCTTGACAATATCTCCCGCATGAGCAGCTATTCGCGAAGCCATGACGCCCTGACGGACATCTTCAGGGTCAGGTAGTGAAAGGTGTTCGGCAGGTGTCACATAACAGAGAAAATCAGTACCGGCTGCCGCCGCCAGCGCCCCGCCGATGGCACCGGTGATATGGTCATACCCGGCACCGATGTCGGTAACCAGCGGCCCGAGCACATAAAAGGGCGCCCCTTTACAGATAGTCTTTTCAAGTTTCACATTAGCCTCGATGAGATTCAGGGGAACATGTCCCGGCCCCTCTACCATGACCTGAACGCCGGCTGCCCATGCCCTGTCGACAAGCTCTCCAATGGTTAACAACTCTTCTATCTGAGAGCGGTCGGTAGCATCAGCCAGGCATCCGGGACGCATCCCGTCTCCGAGACTTAAGGTAACATCATACTCTCTCGCCATTTCCAGCAACCGGTCATAGTATTCGTAAAGAGGATTTTCACAACCGTTGTTCAGTATCCAGCCCATCATGAAAGCCCCGCCCCGGGATACAACATCAGCTACCCTCCCCTGCTTTTTCAAACGGTCGATAGCTGATTTTGTCACTCCGCAATGCACCGTAAGAAAATCGACCCCGTCGGCGATGTGCTCGGCGATTGAATCGAAAATATCGTCCGGCGTCATTTTCACGATGGCTCCGTATTTTTCAATCGCTTTGATTCCGGCCTGGTAGAGAGGTACGGTACCTATCGGTACGGTGCTGGCTTGTACGACTGCCCGCCGCACTGCAGAAATATCACCTCCTGTCGAGAGGTCCATGACAGCATCGGCACCGGCCTCGACCGCTATTTTCAACTTTGCGAGCTCCGTATCGATATCTCCATAATCAGACGACGTACCGATATTTGCATTCACTTTTGTCGTCAATCCCCGACCGATACCGCAGGGTCGCAATGATGTATGCTTCACGTTGGCAGAAATGACAATTGTCCCCTCTGCTACACCACTTCGGACAAACTCGGCATCGACTCCCTCTGCTTCCGCTACCGCTTTCATCTGAGGAGTGATAATACCTTTCCTGGCTGATTCGAGCTGCGTCATAATTTCCTCCCTAAAACAAAAATCCAGGGGCATAAATATACATACCCCTGGCGACCAGGCAATTTTGCTTCCCTACGCTCGTGTTGACGAGATCAGGTTCCAAGGGTTGGCTTCACCGCCTCTCAGCTTTGAGCACCCCCAGCGGTAATATTCACTTATATAAATTTTAACACTTGAAAGCAAATCGTCGCAAGAATAGATTGATACGGATAATGATTTTCTCCTTCTCGCTCCGGCCCTCTCCCCCTACTCCAGAATATCCCCTCTCACAAAATCGATTTCATTGAGGGGATAGATAATCCCTGAAGCTATATTACTGACATGAGAGTTGATGCGTTTTAAATACCGCGACAGCATGGCCGTAACCACAGCTTCATTGTTGGACATTTCAACGTCGAAGAGACCGTTAAGCACAACGTCGCATTCTCTTTTTAACGGTGTGTAATCACGCAATATCTCGCCGGCCAGTTTTTCATCCGAACTCTTGAATGCTTTTGCCAGAATCGGTAAATTACCGGCAATTTTTTTCTGAATAGGCACCAGTGTTGCATAAAACCTGAGATCGGTAATCGCCCTTTTATGGAGTATCCCGGCTTCACAGATATTTTTCGAATAATCACCGATTCTTTCTCCGTCTTTCACAAGGCTCATCAAAGCCAGGCATCCCGAAATATCGTACTTGGGCCGTATTGAAAGATGCTCGAGAATCAACTTGCGTATTTCTTTCTCGAGGTTGTTTATCCGAATATCCCTGTCATAAAAATACTGAGGAATACGTTCGACTTTTTCTTCGACGGTGATAATTCTCCATGCCTCGTTATACAGATATTCATCTGCATTTATCATTTCGATAAAAAGATCAATCGATTTCTTCACCAGAGAAGTCCCGCGTAACATATTGATAATCTCACTCGTCATATTGTTCTCCTCCCGTATACAATTCTCTATCGGGTTAAAAATATCAGCCCAAGCGGAACAATATAGAATATCAGTATCACGAAAAGAACCGCGACCACTTTCCTTTCAGCCGCCAGATTCCCGAACTTTGTAGCCGCATATATCGGAATCTTTCGTAATGGTAAGAATATAATTGTACCATAAACGTTGAATATCAGATGGCAGAAAGCAACCGTTAATCCAATGGTACCGACCACGCTATCCGAGCCGGAACCCAGCGTCGCGAGGGATGCAAGCAATGCCGTGATTGTGGTACCGATATTTGCCCCGAGCGCATAGGGAAAAGCACGGTTAAGGTCGAGCAGACCTGCCGCAACCATGCCGACGACCATCGAAATCGTCACCGCACTGCTCTGTATCACCGCCGTTAGCAGTATACCGAGAACAAACGCGGTAAATGTATTTCTGAAGAGAAATCTGTCGACCACCTTTTCGGTCGTATTGACGACAATCGATTTCATCGCCTTGACGAGATACACGAGGGCAAACACGACCATGATTATCGCTGCCACCAGCATGATGATACCTGAAATCATGCTGGAGAAATTCCATGTATCCAGATCGGAAGAGCACACGTCTGAACTCCAGTCACCGCTCATTATC
>CAYSQK010000128.1:0-5743 GCA_964433075.1 uncultured Dehalococcoidales bacterium | reverse complement strand
CTGGCGCTTCACTTCATCGCCGCTGTTTTTTGCATCTGGTTTTTCAGCGGAGCCAATTTTAGCGTATTGTTCTTGCTTATCGTCATCCCGTTTATCGGGCTGGGACTCTTGTATTTCTTCGGAGAGCCGTCTCCGCGAAAGTGGGCAAGGCTGGCTATTATTATTATTCCTCTGGTTATCGTACTTGGGATTTCAGCAGGTCAACTGGTGAAGGTGTCGCAGAGAATCGATGACGGCAATTATAATGCGGTGGTTGTGGAGGGAAATGGAGTCAGCCTGACGTGGGCGCCGCGTGGTCCCGGCTGGCCGGATGAAGGGGTATCCTGGGAAGAGGCCAATGAAATCTGCAAATACCTCTCCGAGGATGGCACTACCATAATGGAGGGGCAGCAGAACATCTGGCGGTTGCCGACTGTCGATGAGGCTGTCCGTTCGATGATGCTGCACGGCCAGAATGCCGGGGGGGTGTGGAATTCTGAGAAAGAACAGGCGACATATAGCATCACTCCCGACAAGGAGTCGCCGTTGTGGGATGTGCATTCCAAGGTGGTCTATTACTGGACATCGGAAACGGATTCCAGGTATGAAAACAGGGCATATATAGTCGTTTATCACGGGGGAATTTACGACAAGATGAAAACTATCTCCCCGGCTTACCTGAGTTTCAGGGCGGTTAAAACGGTTGAAATCCCTTGATTGCTTTTAAAGGAAAAGGCCGCTTTGAATGTAGTTCCGGCAGGGGAGCTTCGTGGAAACAGAAAGATGTTTATTGTGCCTGAAAAACAATTATCGGAATTACCGCGACCCTGGGGTAATTCCGACAACTGCAGGCGAATAATTGAAAAAGAAAAAAGATATTTTTTAACTACACTCTTTATACATCGATAGTATTATAACATAGCAATATATCTTTGTCAACATATCGCTTTTTCACCCGGTTATTACATATCAAACGTTTAAAATAAGCTTCCCTAATCACTGGCGGGCGTATGCAGGATATCATATAAAACATAGCGTTTCGGCCTGTTTATCTCATAAATAAATCCGCTACCGTACCCTCAGGCGTTAAAGAGTACGGTAGCGGGGAAGGATGATACTGCCGGATATATCAAGAATCGCTTGATTCCGTCAGATGGGGAACGTTATTAACTTGTCTGCATTCCAAGGGAATTGGCTACCAGGTTGTCGTATTGTTCCTGGGTAATTTCGCAATGATAGAAGAGGTTGAAGTATTCGGATACCTCTTCATATACGTCATACTGGGCGATATCCGGGTAAAGTAATTGTGCCATCCATATCATTCCCATGTATCTCTGTACGGACGGCGGGAAGCCCATCCAGTTGTACGGGCCGTAGGGGACTTCGTAGTAATCGCCGTTGGCGATGGCGGTAATCGTTGCCCAATCGGGGTTGTCACCTACGGTGCTGAAAATACTGTTGGTGCTGAAGATAATTACATCCGGGTTCCAGAGCATGATCTGTTCCAGGTCCACTTCGTTGCCGGTGCCCTTGCTGGAAGGATTCTCTATGACAGCGAGGTTGTCGCAGAGCAGGTCGATGATTTCGGCGTGATAAGAACCCTGTGCGATTACGTTGAGTCCGGCGTCGCCGGTACAATAGAGCATTTTAACCTTGTTTTCGCCGATGGCATCCACAATGGCAAGGGTATTGGCATAAACTTCATCACAGTAATCGGCGATGGCCTCGGCTTCTTCTTCCATACCGAGCAGGTTGCCCAGCATCCTGTAGCAATCTCCCATGCCGTCCGTGTAGGCATCGATGTGAACAAACGGAATACCGAGCTGCCCCTGGAGCGTGTCCAAATCTTCGGTCATGTTGTCTTTCTGTTCGCCTACATCGATGATGATTTCGGCGCCGGTGGCGGCAATCTCTTCCAGGTTCAAAGTGCCTTTACCGCCGTAAAGCTGGCCGAGTATGGGAAGGTTGTAATACTTGGGGTCGAAGAACTCTTCCGCCGAAGCGTCGAAAGCGGTGGCAAGCCCTACCAGTTTATCGGGGCATAATGCAAAGAGCACTATCTGGGTCAGGGGGCCGGAAAGGGCTACCTTGGTGATCTCTACCGGGATTTCTACCGTGCGTCCCAGCGAATCGGTGAAATTCCTGCTGGTCGGTTCGGCTGTTACAGTTTCCGTGACGGTCGATGTTTCGGTGACGGTATCGGTAACCGTACCGGTTTCGGTAACGGTCTCTGTTGCGGTGGAATTATTGGTTATGGTGCTGAACTGGGTGGTTGTCTTGGTGGTATTCTTGATTACGGTTGTGGTCTCTGCTTCCGTGCATCCCGCCAGCGAAAAGATCAATGCCGCGGAGAGCGCGATTGCAAGCATGATACTGACAGTTTTTCTAAGTTTCAATTGATTGCTCCTTTTTCAATATTTATACCGGGCTAAAAAATGGTTGGTTGCATAACGGAATATTGTCGGCGATATATCACTCTGCATAAAATATAGCAATCCCTGACATTGCTATTTATGCATGATATCGTTTTATATTAAATACGTTCACATCATCAAGCACCTCCGTTTGAAGGAAAGGATATGGGTCAATCTCGTGCGATATATTACCACTAATACATTGCCATGTCAAGCATAATACAATGAAAACAAACGATTCCATTTTTAAATCTTTTTATCATCGATAACGCTCCTGGGAACGCACACCCTTACCCTGTCACGATAGAGGCTTTGAACATCGACATCTACGACATATAATCTATGTATCAGTTCTTCCGTTAAAACATCGCAGGGCGGCCCGTCGGCGAGTACTTTACCGTTGAGCATAGCCAGTACATGGTCGGAAAACATGAACGTCTGGTCCGGATTATGCGTCGATTGCACAATGGTGTAACCTTCTTTCGCCAGGGATTTAATTTGCGTCAGTACCCGTACCTGATTGCCGAAATCAAGATTAGCGGTCGGTTCGTCGAGTATCAGCACCCTGGTCTGCTGTACCAGCGCCCTGGCAATCAGCGCCAGCTGTCTCTCCCCGCCGCTTATTTTAGTGTAGCTGCGGTTTTTCAAGTGCAGAATTCCCAGTCTTTCAAGGGCGGAGTATACCAGTTGAATCTGGTTTTTCCCCGGGGTCGCTACCGATGATACCTGGATCGATGTTCCCATGAGTACCATATCGAAGACACTGAAGTTAAAGGAAGGGTAGTGGTTCTGCGGCACATAGGCTATCAGCCTGGCCATATCCCTGATATCGAGCCCCCTGATATCGCTGCCTTCGATGGTTATATTTCCCCGGTATTTATTAAGTATTCCCAGTATGCAATAAAAGAGGGTGCTCTTTCCGACGCCGTTCGGGCCGACGATAGACAGCAATTGCCCTTCTTCCGCGGTGATGCTGATATTATCCAGAACCTGCCTTTCCCCGTAGCTGAAGCATAAATTGGATACCTTAATGCTCAATATGCCTCTCCTTTCCGCGTAATCAGGTAGACAAAGAACGGGGCGCCGATAAACGCGGTCAGAATACCGATGGGAATTTCAGTCTGTAACAGGTTCCTGGATACATTGTCTACGATAAGCATAAATACCGCTCCGAAGATCATGGTCGCCGGCATCAGGTGTTTATAATTGTTGCCGACCAGCATTCTCGCCAGGTGCGGGATTACCAGTCCGACCCAGCCGATCATGCCGCTGACCGATACGCTGGCCGCGGTTATCAGCGTGGCGCAAAGAATGATTATCAAACGCAGTCTCGCGGCGTTGATGCCCATTGTACGCGCTTCTTCGTCGCCGAGTGTGAGCACGTTTATTCTCCATCTTAGAAAGAAGAGCGGAACCAACCCGATAGCCATAGGAATGAAAGCCATGAGAACGGTTTTTTGCGTTGCGCCGGACAGGCTTCCCATCAGCCAGTAGGTGATAGCCTGCAGTTCGTCGTTCGGGTCTGCTACCAGTTTCAGGTACGAAGTGGCTGCCGTAAACAGGGAACTTACCATAATGCCGCATAGAATCAGTCCCAGCACCTTCTTCCCCTGTGCCCTTTTGCTGATAAGATAGACGATGGTAACGGTGACCAGGCTGAAGGCAAAGGCAGAAAGGGTGATTATCAGGTTGTTTCCTTCGTTTATAATAGCCAGCGCCGCTCCGAATGCCGCTCCGGAAGTAGCCCCCAGGATATCCGGTGCCGCCATCGGGTTCTGGAAGATTCCCTGATAAGATGCTCCGGCTGCGGCCAGGCTGCAGCCTATCAGGCAGGCCAGCAGTATTCTCGGTAGCCGCACGTTGAATAAAATGGTTTGCATCTGGTCCGTCCAGAACTGGTCGATAGGAAAGATCTTTGAGAAGAGTATTCCGAAGAGTTCCCCCGGATTTATCGGATAACGCCCGAGAAAAAAGGAGATAACTATAATAAGAATCAGGATTATACCCAGTCCCAGTACTATTAAAGAGTAGGGGATTTTTCTGCTTTCTTCTTCCATAACGGTATCAAACGGCTTTCATCTTTCGTATTGTTACAGTAGCGTATAATATCCGCCGTCGGCACAAGCCCGGCAGAGCTTTTTCCCGTTTTTAAGTATATGCCTGGAATCGATTACGTTTTCTCCGCAATCATCGCAATAAATATCTTCGACGGGCGGGCCGGCCAGGTCGCAGGGTTTCAAATCGATTTTTACATTTTGATATGATAATAATTCCTCGAACGGCAGGTTTTTGTAAAAAGCTATCATGTCCTCTCCGTCCTGCGGATGAAGGCGTTTCCTGTGATAGATGCGCACCGCTTTGCCGCTGTTCGTATCGAGAAAAGAGGCGGCAATAATCCCGTAATCGTAGAATTTGTAACTGCGCCTGCCGATTCTGCAGCCGGCAGCGATACCGATGGAATCGGCCGGGCAGCGGTCGCATTCGACGAAGACCTTGATTTTTGTCTCTTCGGATTCGTTGTCCAGTCCGAGTAAACTCATGGCATAGTGCGCCATTTTTACGCCGATGCATTGACCTGAGCATAGATGCCCGTGATATTCGACGGCCAATTTCATATCCTCTTCGAAAGTTCTCAATTTTCACCCCTTAATTTATTTGCCAGAATATTAAAGAAAATATATAGCAATTAGCGTATACACAAGTGTCAATAATGCCTGAAATAGGCTAGCGGAATATTAGCAAAGTTATATAGGATTGTCAATAGAGCCTTTGGCGTTCTCTTGACCGTTTTTCCGTTTTATAGTAGATTTGAGAATCGGATAAAAGATTTAAAGGTGCGATATGAAAGATTACACTATAGCAATGGTTGCTCATGATGCCAAAAAAGAAGTCATGGTCGAACTGGCGAAAAAATACCGGGAAAAATTGTCGCAAATCAATATTGTAGCCACCAAGACTACCGGGCAGCTTATAAAAGATAATACCGGGATGCCGGTAACCCTGCTGCAAAGCGGCCCGATGGGCGGCGACCAGCAGGTAGGTGCGCTGGTGGCGGAGGGGAAACTGGAGGCAGTTATCTTTTTACGCGACCCTCTGTTTGCGCAGCCGCACGAACCGGATATCTCCGCTCTTCTCAGGGTTTGCGATGTTCACAATACGGCGCTGGCAACCAATCTGGCTACTGCCGAATCGGTACTGAATCTGCTTTTTGAAAAAGCCGGATTGTAGCAGTTATCATCAGTCATTAACTATAATAAAACAAAGAGGCGAATTAATAATTCGCCTCTTTGGTACCCAATCTTTAGCAATTTATTTTTGTTTCATCTTTTATGAAATGTCAAAAACAATCT
>CAYSQK010000127.1:0-5800 GCA_964433075.1 uncultured Dehalococcoidales bacterium | reverse complement strand
GCACAGGCAATAACCCCTAACCCGATACCGGGGAAAAGGTACGCATTGTTGCACTGACCGGGTACATGCGTTATACCGTCAATCGTGACAGGGGAAAACGGGCTGCCGGAGGCGAACACGGCTTTCCCCAGCGACCAGGTGTACGCTTCTTCAGCCGTACACTCGGATTTTGATGTCGGGTTTGACATGGCAAAGATTATCGGACGTTCATTCATCTGGGACATCACCTCTATAACCTGCCGGTTAAACGCCTTCGGCTGTGCGGCAGCGCCGACAATCATCGTCGGCCGGAGAGATGCAACTGCAGAAAGTAAATCGTGAACAGGTTCATGCTCATGAGCATACGGGAGCTTGTGCGCCGGTAAATCCTGACGACTTTTGATGACCAGCCCTTTCGAGTCGAAAAACCAGCACCGTGAGCGGGCTTCGCTTTCGGTCATTCCCTCGGCAATCATCGCCGAGCAGATGATGGTACCGATTCCCGTCGCGGCTTCGCCGGCACCGTAAAATAACAGCTTCTGTTCATTCAGACGTTTCCCGGTAATCCTTAGTGCTGAGAAAAGGCCCGCAAGCGCCACTGCACCGGTACCCTGGATATCGTCATTGAACGAGCAGATGCGGTCGCGGTATTTTGAGAGCAGAGCGAAGGCATTGTGCGTATCGAAATCCTCGAACTGGAACAAGGCTTGAGGGAATACTTCCTTCACCGCTGTCACCAGTTCGTCAAACAATTCATCATAAGCTTCTCCGCGAAGGCGTTTCTGACGTATGCCGAAATATAACGGGTCAGACAGCAGGTCGTCGTTATCGGTTCCGATATCAAAAACGATCGGGAGAGACTGCTGCGGATTGATACCGGCGCAGGCTGTATAGAGAGCCAGTTTCCCGAGAGGGATACCCATTCCGTTGGCACCGAGGTCGCCAAGTCCGAGAATGCGTTCGCCGTCAGTGACGACGATGATGCGAATGTCTTGACCCGGCCAGTTCTTCAGCAGTCCGGCGATGTTCCCTTTATCATTGGCAGAAATAAAGAGACCTCGCGGCCTCATAAAAATATGCGCATACTGCTGACAGGCCTGCCCGACGGTCGGTGTATAGATAATCGGCATCATCTCGGTAATATTGTCGGTGACAACCCGGTAAAACAATGTCCGGTTCTCATCCTGAAGAGCAATCAGATAGAGATATTTCTCAAGGTCTGTCGGTTTCGACCGGAAATTCTCCATAACACGCATAACCTGCATATCCATCGAAAAGATGCGCGGCGGCAGGAGACCGCGCAGTCTGAGCGCATCGCGTTCCTGTTCGGTAAAAGCTGTCCCTTTATTCAGAAATGGATCGTCTATCAAACGAACGCCTTCGGGGAATTCTTGTCCGAGATTGTTTTTTTTATTTACAGCTCGTGTGTCCAACGTAGTTCACTCTCCAAAATATGCAGTATTGATGAAATGGCCTTGTTAATAATACCAATAAGGCCGTTTTCATACTATATGCTCCTTTTTAACGGAATAATCAACAGGATTCAGTAATACCGACGAAATTTTTCCATCAGGCAACATACCATCAGGTCATATATCAGGTCAGGTTTGGTCCGTAATTCTGAAAAGAAACCGTCAAGACGGGGCCGGAAAAGGAGTGTCGCGCCTGACGGGGTTACCGGCGGGGTCCCATGTGTCTATCTTTATTCCTTCGTACCCTTTACAATGGAAACAGACTACTGTTCAGGTGGATAATATTGTCGCTTATCGAAGAAATCAAACAACTTGCGGTCAATAACTCGATGGCAATCGGCGGTTATCAGGGAAGCTACCATATTGCCGGTTATGTTGCCGAGCGCAAAATATTCATCGATAAGCAAAAGCTCGAGTACCACGCCCGGTTTACTATTGTCGAATCTGACAAGGTCGTGACGTTTACCGAAACCCTTCAGGAATCAACTTCCGGTTTGAATTCCGGTATTTCGACTTCCGATTTCGGTACTCATGCAAGAACCTATACCCTCCACAAAAAAACGAAACCCCCTACCATCGAAGACCAGGCCACGCTTTACGAAGACAAATACCGGTACATCAATGATTTCAGCGGGATTAGGGACCAGATAGAATCAATGGCCGGTAAAACCGGGTATCAATTCAGATACCATGTGCAGTAACAAAATCTGATTCTGCTTCTCCATATCAGGAACCGGTAGTAATACTGTAGAAACAGATACTTGATTGCAGATGGCGTTCAACTGATTTAATACAATCTGACCTGTATCTATTCCAGTTTTGAAATTCTGGGAATACTGTTGTTATCAAGGTCTATATAAACAAACCAGACATTATGGTTATGTTCGATTACCATGACGGCTATTTCTTTATTAGTCGCGTAATCAAAGCCACCGCGGCAGCGTAGAATTGTTGCTCCGTCTCTAAACAACTCCATAATTCTTGAGTCCGCTTCCGCGATATCTATTGCCGTTTGCCTTTCCTCTTCCGTGAGTTCAGGGCAAGTAGAAACATATAGTACTTTGCCGCTTTCCAGGTTAATCTCAGCGGTGAAAAGAATGAGGCCGCTGGTAAAACGAAGTATTACCCTGTTATCATCATCAACAAGTACCTGTATATCTTTTAGAGTGGTATTCCCTGTAACAGCCTGAATTTCAGGGCTGTTTTTAACAATATTCATCGCACGCGCGTAAACCGAATCCGTCGAATATTTCGGCAGCATCAGAGAGGCGATTACCACAACAACCAGCGTAAAAGCGCCAACCAATGCCATTTTCCATACCGGCTGTCTTGATAATAGCCATCTGCTCATCAGGTCGGATACGTTTGCGTAAAGAATGCGTACCGATTCAGGAAATGAAACGTCCGGTTGCCTTTTCAAGACACCGGTATCAAGTAATGCTTGTCGAAGCCATACTCTGTGACGTTCAATCTCAATTTCAGGCAGTTCACAATTTTCCAGTTTTTGTACTATTTCTTCAATGTCCATATTTTTACTCCGGCTCAATACAAGTTCACTCCTTCTCCATCAATGTTTTTAACTTATCCAAACCTCGATGGATTAACGACTTTACTGTGCCTTCCCGTTTATTCAGAATGATTGCGATTTCCTTTATCTGTTTATGTTCGAAATACTTGAGGGTGATAACTTCCTGGTATTTGATGGTAAGTTTTTTAATGTTGTTATGCAGAGCAATGAAGTCCTGATATTTCTGTAACTCATTTTCTGCTTCGATAACTTCATCTTCTGCAGAAGGCCTGGAGTATTTTCTTGTTTCAGGGATGTTTTCAAAATCGAACTGCCGATGATGATTATTTCTGTACAGTTGTGCAATCTCATGCGAAGCTATACGGTATAACCATGCCGAAATTGGAATACCACGCCATTCATACTTGTGAAAGTTATTCAATGCTTTCAAGAAAACATTCGATGTTACATCTTGGGCTAAACTGACATCAAAAGTTCGTCTTAAAACATAACCAAATATCTGAGGATAATACTGGTCATACAGTTCACCAAATGATTCGAGATTATTTTTCACTGTTTTAATCAGCTTTTGTTCTTGCTCTGTATCCATTTCACATAAGTATAATGCAAATCCCCTGAAATAGTTGCATCGATTTTCACATGCGCCTTGAAAATAGGTAAAAATATTCTTTTCTAATGGTTCTCTTCGGTATTGGATGGTAGATGAAAAAGAGAGACCAATATTTTGGTACTGTTTGCATTCGGTTGATAGTTGCGTCATTGTCGTTGACCCTCGATTTTCCTTGTCTATGATTATCAATCAACTATCGGGGCGAAACTCGACGTCAACAGTCGAGATGCGGCAATCTCCCCCTCGCGTCATTACGAGCCATTCGTCCACAGAAGGCGAAGTAATCTCGACAAATTCTGTAAACTGTAAACTGTAAACCGGCGTGAAACGCCGTTGCGAGTTTCACCGTCAACAGGTGAACCGAAGCAATCTCTATCAATCAAACTGTAAACTGATAACTGATTACTGTTCACTTCTCTTGTAACTGTAAACTTCTTCAGTAACTGCCAACCACAACCAAATAGAATCAATACTTTTTTCGCTCTATTTCCATTCACTTTCACGCGTCAACTTGTCTCAAAACCCCGAAAAATGATATTCTAACCTGTAACGGCTGAATAATTTCCTCATTCAAACCTCGGTTTATCCCTGGGTATGTTTCTGCCGTAAATCATACAACGGACTGCATACCGGAACAGCCGGCAGCCGTTCAAGGAGGTATCCATTGAGTAACCTTTCCTTCTCCTCGGATGCTCCGGGGAAGAGAATGTTCATGCTCGGTAACGAGGCTATCGCGAGAGGCGCCATCGAAGCCGGCGTCCAGTTTGCTGCCGCGTATCCGGGCACTCCGTCCACTGAAGTGACCGAAATCCTGGCGGAGCAGGCAAAAGAGAAAAACATCGACACGTATGTCGAATGGTCGGTGAATGAAAAAGTTGCCTTCGAAGGCGCCTTGGCCGCATCCATCTGCGGCATCAGGTCGCTGGCCTGCATGAAACACGTCGGGGTCAATGTCGCCCACGATGCCATCATGACCGCCGGGTATATCGGTGCAAAAGGCGGGTTCGTCCTCCTTTCCGCTGAAGACCCGGGAATGTGGAGTTCACAGAATGAACAGGATAACCGGTATATCGCCGAACAGGCGTATATCCCGGTACTCGAACCGTCATCCATCCAGGAAGCGAAGGACATGATGGCGGACGCCTTCTTCCTTTCCGAGGAATTCAAGCAGATTTTCATGCTGAGAACCGTTACCCGTATCAACCACGGGCGGAGCGACGTCATTCTCGGCGAAATATCGAAAGAGAAGAGACAAGCCGTTTTCGAGAAAAATCGCGGCTGGCTGAATTACACGCCGGCTGAAGCCCGGCAGAACAAACCGAAGATGCAGGCAAGGCTGGCCAGAATCAAAGCTGCCGCCGACAATCTGCCCTATAACCAGATTGACCTTATCGAAGACGCAAAACTCGGCATCATCGCCTGCGGCCTCTCCTACAGCTACACCATGGAAGCTCTCAACTGGCTGGGACTGACCGATGATGTTTCGGTGCTCAAGATAGGCACTCCCTATCCGTTACCGGAAGGGCTCGTCAAAGACATGCTCGAATCGGTCGAAACCGTCCTCGTTGTCGAAGAACTCGAACCGTTCGTTGAGAACCACGTCAAGGCTATCGCCGGTGGGGCAAACATCATGGTAACCATTCACGGAAAAGATATGGTTTCCCGTAACGGGGAGCTTTCAACACGGAAAGTCAGTGAAGCAATTGCGAAACTGACCGGGACAGTATTACCGGTCGATTTCGAAAAAATCGATAAACTGAGTAACGATACCGCCCCGCTGCTGCCGTGGCGGCCTCCTGCTTTATGTTCCGGCTGCCCGCACCGGGCATCGCATTATGCTATCAATATCGCTGCGAAGAAAGTAGCGAAGGAAATGGGCAAAGACATGGTGCCTGTGTACCCCGGTGATATCGGATGCTACAACCTGGCGTACAACCCGCCGCAGGAAGCGGTCGATACCACCATCTGCATGGGCGCCAGTTTCGGCGTCGCTAACGGCCTTTCCCATATCATCGATAATCCGATTGTTACCCACATGGGAGATTCAACGTTCTTCCACAGCGGAATTGCCGGCATGGTGAATGCTGTCTACAACAAAGCCGATATTACCATGGTCATCATGGACAATTCAGCCACGGCAATGACCGGATTCCAGCCCCACCCCGGTACCGGTGAAACCGCCACCGGCGAAGAATCACCGAAGATAAAGAT
>CAYSQK010000126.1:0-5854 GCA_964433075.1 uncultured Dehalococcoidales bacterium | reverse complement strand
AGACTGTTTTCCCGGCAGTCGTCGAACTCAATCAATTCGATGCCCGGAATACTTTTCAGCACCTCTCTCGGCTCATCATAGATACCATTGCGCCGTCCGAGGTAACAGGAATCATGGTATATCACCCGTTTTTGTATTACTTTCGAGAAAGTCAATCGTTGTTCTTGTATAAGACCGGCAAATACCTGTGAGGAATGAAGCACCTCGAACTCACCGCCCAGATCAGGATACTCATGCTTGAAGGTATGGTAACAGTGGGGAGACCCAACGACAATCCGCCGGACCCCTTTTTTGTTGAATTGATTGATATTGCTCTCCGCCAGGCTTCTGAACAAGGCTTCATTGCCCGTTTTCCGGACAGCTTCCCCGCAGCAGGTTTCTTCGTTCCCGAGAATGGCAAAATCAACCCCTGCGGCCGCAAGAACCGTGGCGGTTGCTCGTGCCCCCTCCTGAGCGCCGGGGTCGTACGACGGCAGGCAGCCGGCGAAATAGAGTAACTCCGTATCGTTCCCGGCACGTTGTATCTCCATACCCTCCGTCCAGCCGTCCCGTTTCTCTTCAGGATCGCCGAGCGGGTTGCCGGTCGTCGATATATTTTTCACCGCGATACGGAGCGAGTCCGGTACTTTGGCAAGGCCGAGGTCGACAACCGCCCGGCGGAACGAACGCATGATATCCGGGATATCGATACCTCGGGGACAAACCTGCACGCACGTGTCACAACCCAGACAGAGCCAGATATTCTCCTCGGCAAGGTCAACCGTTCCAAGTTGTGCCTGGTGAATCATGTTCCGGGGAGAATATGACCGGACCAGGTTCCACGGACAGGTACCGGTACACATGCCGCACTGGTAACACAGCTCGAAAGCGCCTCCGCCTTCTTCGACCAGAATTTCCTTCAGCTCCCTGTCGGGATGTATCGCCACTGCTGCTCCCCCCATCATTCCGAACACTGTTGTAATGTGAATTGAGTATCCTTTCAAATGTGCCCGGCTACCCATTTTCCGGGCGAAACAATGATACATTCTAATATAAAGGTTCATATACGGTCAATATTTCACTAATATAACTTGCGTTAAATATTCGACATAGTGTAATACCGGTAGACCCGCCGCCCGCGGTATGGATTACTCGATGCAGCGAGTGCTGTTTTTCTGTATAATAGGTACCAGTTCACAGAATGACATGTCAGTACAAGAAAGGAGAACAGGTATGAAACTCGAAGGTAAAGTTGCCATCGTCACCGGAGGCGGGACGGGAATCGGCGCCGCGACAACGAAGAAATTTGTCGCAGAGGGGGCAAAGGTTCTGATTTCCGGCCGGCGAAAAGAGAAGCTGGAGGAAACGGCCGCATCCCTGCCGGCGGGTACGGTAAAAATATGCCGGGGCGATGTCTCGAAACACGAGGACATCAAGAAAATGGTAGCGGCAGCCCTGGAATTCAACGGGAAAATAGACGTGCTGGTCAACAACGCCGCCGCCGCCGAACTTGGCGGCAGCGTGACCGAACTGCCCGTTGACCGATGGGAATACATCCTGAAGGTTAACCTCACCGCCTGTTTCCTGTTGATGAGAGAATGTATACCGTTGATGATAAAAAACGGCGGCGGGTCAATCGTTAATATCGCTTCACTGGCAGGAAAACGGTGTCTGCCGCATTCGCCCGGTTACTGCACGACAAAGGCCGCTCTCATCCACCTGACGAAACAGGTTGCGATGGACTACAGCCGCGACGGTATCCGCTGCAACGCGGTCTGCCCGGCGGCAGTCATCACCGATATGACGAAAGGAATGGTCGGCCCGATTTCCGAAAAAATGGGGACGGACATGAAAGGCGCCTACGATTTCTTCACCAGGAATATTCCTTCGCAGCGTGCCTGCGACCCGATGGAAATCGCTAACCTGTGCGCTTTCCTCGCCAGTGACGAATCTTCCTTCATTACCGGTGAAGACATCCTGGCCGACGGCGGTGCATGCGTGGTCGACGTGATGAGCATTTCGCTGGACCGGTAAGTATTGTTCTAATTCAGAAAGGGCGGGAGCGTGAAGTGTTCCCGCCCTTTTTATTTCATGGATTTGTCATTTGAATTTCTGCCGGCAGAACGATTACACTGGAACGGTATCCAGGAAAACAGGCAGAAACGCTCTCCCGTTTTCCCCGTACGTCAAAAACATCATACGAAAGGGCTGCAAGCGTACAGGCATGAACGACAGGCCGGAGTATCATCGGGCAGATTATGAAGGTGCGGAAATGTCTGCTTCCCGCCGCACCGGATTTTCCATCCGCCGCCTGCATACCTTCAGCTCATTCCGGAACCCCGTTTACCGCTTTTACTACGGGGGTATGATTGGCCAGATGGCGTCGATGAACATGCAGAATCTGGCAAGATCACTGCTTATCTACCGTCTTACCAGTTCACCGCTTATTCTCGGCTTGATGGCTTTCGCCAACTCGGTCCCGATGCTTATTCTCGGTCTGTTCGGCGGGGTGATTGCCGACCGTATTGAGAAGAAAACCGTCCTCATCATCGGTCAGGCAGTTTCAGCATTGATATCACTCTCGGTGGCTTTTTCGCTGCAAACCGGCTACCTCAGTGCTGAAAACGAGGGGTCGTGGTGGGTGCTCATCGTCACCTCGATTCTTCAGGGAGCGACGATGGGGCTGATGCAGCCGTCACGGCAGGCTATCATCGGCGAGATTGTCAAAGAAGAAGAGCTGATGAACGCCATCTCGCTTAACACCATGGGAATGAACGCAATGCAGATATTCGCTCCCGCGGTGACCGGGTTTCTCATCGACGCCTTCGATTTCGCCTCTGTGTACTACGGCATGACCGGCATGTATCTTTTTGCCGTTGTCTTTTTCTTCCTGCTGCCGAAGACCGGTAAAGGAGCTGCCGCCCGGACCGGCACGATGGATAATATCAAAGAAGGTCTCAGGTACGTGAAAAGCGACAAGCCGATACTCGTCGTCCTCCTCTTTTCACTGTTCATCGTCTTTTTCTCGATGCCCTACGGTACCCTCATGCCGATATTCACCGAAGATATCCTGAAAGTCGGCGCCAGCGGCATGGGGATTCTCCTCAGCGTCACCGGCATCGGCTCGATTGTCGGTTCGGTCATCCTCGCTTCTCTGCCCAATAAGAAACGTGGAGTGATGCTGCTGGGCAGCGGAATAGCCCTCGGCATTGCCCTGACCATTTTCTCGTTTTCAACCTCCTGGCCGCTCTCTATTGCCGTGATAGTCCTGGTCGGCCTTGGACAGACCGGACGAATGACATTGAGCAATACATTGCTGCAATATTACGTCGAGAAACAGTATACCGGCCGGGTAATGAGTATCTACATGATGCAGTTCGGTATTACCAGTTTCGGCACCTTTGTCGCCGGGATGCTGGCGGAGGCGGTCGGAACACCCTGGGCACTGGGGAGCTTTTCGATTGTTCTCCTGGTTGCTTCGATTGCCGCCATGTTCTCCGTAAAATCACTCCGAAGACTGGACTAGTGTCTTATCGATAACGAAAAATCTTGTTTTAACGCTGGTGAATCAAACCTGATCGGTCAGCTTTTTCGCTTCTTCCCAGAGGACATTCTGCTCATCGAAGGATAAATCGGCAAAAGCCTGCTTGCGTTCCCGGCACAGCCTCTCCATGGTGGAGAACCGATTGAAGAACTTCTTGTTCGCTTCCCGCAGGGCTATCTCGGAATCGATATTGAGCCGCCGGGCGAAATTGACCAGGGTAAACAGCAGGTCGCCGAACTCTTCCGGTTTCTTGCCTTCATCGCTCTGACGAAACTCTTCGGCTTCTTCGGCGATTTTGTCGATAACCCCGCTCAGGTCTTCCCAGTCGAACCCAACCTGGGCTACCCGCTGCTGAATTTCGTACGCATAGCTGAGCGACGGCATCTGTTTCGGTACGCTTTCCAGAATCGATGCCCCTTCTCCCCGTTTCTTGCGTTTCAATAATTGCCAGTTCTGGGACACTTCATCGGCATCGGCGACCGTTTCGTTACCGAAGACATGGGGATGACGGTATATCATCTTCTCATTCAGATTTTGAATGACATCTCCGATGGTAAACTCGCCGTTTTCTGATCCTATCTGAGCGTGGAGCATTATCTGGAGGAGGATATCGCCGAGCTCGTCCCGGAGTTTATCCATATCGCCTTCATCGAGGGCATCGAGGGCTTCGTAGCACTCTTCGAGCAGGTATTCCCGTAACGAGGCGTGGGTTTGTTTCCGGTCCCAGGGACAGCCTTCCGGACTTCTCAGCTTTGCTATTATGTCAACGAGAGTTTCAAATGTATCAAGGTTTTGAATGTCCGACACTTTTTATACCTCCGCCTGTGAAGGCAGTATTTCTCCAGACAGGTTTTTCTGACCCAGCATGAAATCTCCGGCAGCCATGCGCCGCTTCCCTTCGGGCTGGACTTCCGTCACACCGAGAATCCCCTGCCCCGTCCCGACGCCCATAACCCGCCGGTCATCGAGCAGGATAACTTGACCGACCCGGATATCGGGTAAAGCCGGGTAAAGGCGTGCCGCGATGATTTTCAACTGTTTTCCCCGAAAGGTCGTAAAGCATCCCGGCCATGGGTCGAAGGCTCTGACCCGTCTCTGAATATCGACGGCGGCCAGGCTCCAGTCTATTTCTCCGTCCTTCTTGCTGAGCCGGGTTGAGTACGTTGCCAGCAAATCATCCTGAGGCCTCGGCGTTACCGCTCCCTTACGGAACTGATACAGGATATCCGGCACCATCCGGGCGGCAATCAGCGAGAGTTTCTCCGTCAGTATCACCGCCGTGTCGTAATCGGCTACCGGTACCTGTGACTGCGCCAGAATATCTCCGGCATCCAGTTTCACAGCCATCTTCATAATGGTGACGCCGGTAAAAACATCGCCTCCCAGTATCGCCGAAACGACCGGCGCCGCTCCCCGGTACTTCGGGAGGAGAGACGGATGGACATTGATACACCCGCCGGCCGGAATGTCCAGCACTGCCTGCGGCAGGATTTGCCCGTAAGAGAATACCACGATATAATCAGGGTGATACCTCCGGAGCGTATCCAGAACATTAACTGATTTAAGCTGGTCCGGCTGTTCGACGGGGATACCGTATTCGAGGGCTGTCTTTTTCACCGCCGATGATATGACCGAGCGTCCTCTTCCGGCTTCTTTGTCAGGCTGGGTATATACAGAGACGACGTCGTAACCATCGCTCAGCAGTCGTTCCAGAACCGGTACCGAAAACCAGGGAGTACCCATGAAGACGATTTTCACTGCCATCCTCCGGGAATCATTGTATCATTAACAATTTTTTAATAACAATTAATTTCGTTTATGGCTAAAAACGAAGATTTAAGCAAAAAACGCAGTTCGACAGACCTGTATAGTGCCGGCAATAGGTAGAAATCGCCATGAACCCCTATCTTACAGGTTGCTATCCTCTGACAGTAATTTGGTATCATGATAACTGTTCCGTCAAGGAAGACAGCTGCACGGTAAGACCTTTCATTTAGAACTTTGCCCTCCCACCAGGGAGATAATATACCAGCAACCCGCTCTTGTGGTTTAAGAAAGAGGGAGAAGAACTTGATAGAAACCAGACCCGCACGGCAGATATGGGAAGCTGCCTTAGGTGAACTAAAAACCCACGTAAATACGCCCAATTACCGCACCTGGCTGTCGAAAACACAAGGTATAGGCTATGAGAATGACCGGTTCGTCATCGGGGTACCGAATACGTTCGTCTCGGAGTACCTCGACAGGAACCAGCGTTCGCTTATCGAACGGGTCATCAGCGGTATCAGATCGGAAGAGCACACGTCTGAACTCCAGTCACCGCTCATTATC
>CAYSQK010000125.1:0-5855 GCA_964433075.1 uncultured Dehalococcoidales bacterium | reverse complement strand
ATTCGGAATGTCGACAATAATGTTGGAGCCGCCCATCATCGGGCTGATGAATTTCCTCGATATGCCGAAGCCCTGCATCGAGCGCATCCATTCGATATCTTTCATCGATTCAGGGGTCATACCACCAAGCGAAACTTTACAGACGGTTCCGTTGGGGCTGCACATGTCGAGAGCTAATTTGTTAAGAGCGTTGCTGGCAGTAGTGGCGGTGATGAAGACGTAATCGGCACCCTTGCCCAGGGTCAGGTCTTTCACGGCCTGAATCGGGTCAACGTTCTTCGAATTGACGGTGTGAGTTGCGCCGAATTTCTTGGCTGCTTCCAGACGATTATCAAGAATATCGACTGCTATGACAGGGCAGGCTCCGAGGAAGTAGGAACCCTGGATAGCATTGATGCCGACGCTGCCGGTGCCGATGATAGCGGCGCTGGAGAATGGTTTCACGCCGGCTGTCTGTGCCGAACCGAAACCGCTGATGACGGCGCAGGAAATGAGACATGCTTTTTCAGGAGCAATGTCTTCGGTAATCTTGACGTTTGCTGATTCATCGATAAGAACGTATTCGGCAAATCCGCCGACGGTTCCTGCTAATGTGGATACCGGTTCGCCCTTGCTGTTTTTCCGCCCGGGCTCTCTCATC
Source organism: uncultured Dehalococcoidales bacterium (assembly GCA_964433075.1). Lineage (GTDB taxonomy): Bacteria > Chloroflexota > Dehalococcoidia > Dehalococcoidales > UBA2162 > MGML01. The sequence continues at coordinate 5,215 of CAYSQK010000125.1, read as the reverse complement.
ATGGATGACATCATTCCCTGGTTTGTACAGTTCGAGCGGCGTCCGGCGAGACATTCGTCGCAGAATCCGCAACCGACGGTGGAGGTGGTGCAGCAGACATAGTCGCCTTCCTTGAGTCGGGTGAGGCCTGCGCCTGCCTTAACAACATATCCTACGGTTTCATGACCGGCGACACCGGGTAATTTCCCGGGAACATCACCGTCGATACCGTGGATATCACTCTGGCAAACAGCGGTTGTCGATACCTTTATCAGTACTTCACCCGGCCTTGGATCGATAAAGCTAATCTCCTCAATCTCAAGTGGTTTACCGGGTGTGTTACATACAGCTGCTCTTCCTTTCATAATCTTTTCCTTTCTTAAAAAAAATTCGTACAGAAAATATACGTTTGTATTATTAAAACGGAAAAACAGAAAATAATCAAGGGAAAAACGTATAAAGTCTTCTTTAAATAAAAAAGGGTTAAACTTAATAAATAATTATCAAGAATCATGATAATAAATGTTGACATTATTGGCCGGGAAATCTATAATATGTTCAGAGGTTTGATATGGCGGGGAAAGATTACTACAAGGTTCTCGGTGTGAAACGAGACGCAAGCGAGTCTGAAATCAAACAGGCATATCGAAAGCTGGCTCGTAAGCATCATCCGGATGTGAATCCGGGTGATAAGACGGCTGAGTCGCGCTTTAAAGAGATAAACGAAGCCTACGAAGTCCTGTCCGACAAGGATAAGCGGCAGAAATATGATACGTTTGGCGATCAATGGCAGCACGCTGACCAGTTTGCGAAATCCGGTGGAGGCGGAGGTCAGAACGTTCACTGGGACTTCGGCGGCGGGTCACAGGGATACAGTTTTGAAACCGGAGACCTGGAAGACCTCTTCGGCGGATTGTTCGGAGGAGGACGGTCCGGCGGTTAGATCGGAAGAGCGTCGTGTAGGGAATGATTTCAGGGATGAAGCGGCTCGAAGTTAAGATACCGTCAGGAGTTGCAACCGGGTCAAGAGTGAGGATTTCCGGAAAAGGAGAAGCCGGATATGGCGGCGGTTCTGCCGGAGACCTGTTTCTTGTGATAACGGTCAGACCTCATTCCCAGTTCGAACGAAAAGGAGAAAACCTGTATACCGAGGTTCCTGTTCCTTTAACGGTTGCCGTATTAGGCGGAGAGGTGCAGGTCCCGACTGTGAAAGGGACCAGACTTGCTTTAAAGATTCCTGAGGCAACGCAGAACGGGCGTGAATTCCGCTTGAAAGGTCAGGGGATGCCGAAACTTGGCGGTGGAGCCTTCGGAGACCTCATCGCTAAAGTGAATGTCGTGTTACCGGAAAAGCTGACCGATGACGAGCGAACATTGTATAAACAGCTGGCGGTACTGCGCTCGAATCAGTAAAGACAGGGGTGTTTTATGGACTCGATGGATAATGAGCCGCGATACGTTATCAGTGTCGCAGCCCGTTTGCTCGGAGTGCGCACCTATACGTTGCGCTACTATGAAAAGATTGGCATAATAGAGCCGTCCCGCTCCGGGGGTAATATTCGTTTGTACTCAGACCGGGATATTGCAGAGCTGAAGCAGATGATAACATTGATGGATGACCTGGGTATCAATATTGCCGGGGCAGAAGTTATCATGAGAATGGCCCGGCGGATTTCCGAACTTCAGGAAAAGGTGAAAATTCTTGAATCGGAACTGGAACGATATCGGAAGGGTGATATAGGGTAAAGAATCCTGTAATAAGAACAACCAGCGGCGGTGGACAGAGTGACAAAACAAAACGTAATTAAAGAAGAGATACGTCAGCTTGCTGACAGACTGTGTATTAACGGCGATGAAGCGATTTATTTTGAAAACAGACTTTTCGATATGTACTCGAAAGCTGAAAAGAGTGAATTTCTTCTGATTCACAATCCGGGAGGATGGGGAAGTACCCGCATCGAAAACCTCTTGCAGTGGGAGAGAAGCATTATCATCGGTGTTGATTCGACGGTGAAGAAAATGGGGTACACCGTGGAATTATTGCAGTATTTCCGTTCGAAAACGGGTACGAAAGCGATTATCGACGATTGCCGGGAACAGACGAAATTCTTCTCCTTTAAATCGACGTTAATGGCTGAGGAACTGAGGTTCATCACCCGCCATGTGAAAAATATCAGGATGGTGATGATTGGCGTCAGTCAGGGTGCGGCTTTCAGTAATGCTGTTCTTCAGAAATTGAACGGAGAAGACCGGATATACAGTATCGAAATCGGTACGCCGTTTTTCTATAAATCGAAACGGATTGTCACGGAAAGAACGCTGACGTTAAGCAGCAATGGGCTGATGCCTGATGCGCTCATGGAATGGAATGTCCCGGTTATTCTGAAGACGTATTTCGGAGCTCCTGTGCGCTGGTTGAAATACCGGGTACAGGGTAAACCGGAAAAGTTTACCTACTGTATCAATGTTCCCGGCCATGATTATAACTGGGATTACCCCGAAGTACAGAGAGTAATAAGTGAATTTCTACGAGAAAAATTTGGACAGAAACGTGATGTGGAGGTGGCAGTACAATGAAGCAGGATAAATTTACCGAGCAGGCTCAGGAAGCGATGGCGCTTTCTCAGCGGATTGTTCAGGAATACAAACACAATCAATGGGACGTGGAGCATATTCTCCTGGCGTTGCTGCAGCAGGAACGGGGGTTGGTCAGCGATATAATGTCCGAGCTTGGTGCAGACGTGGCAACGATAAAGAGGAATATCGAAAATGTTCTTGAAAAGTTTCCCAAGGTTGCCTATCAGACCGGGCAGATTTATGCAACACCCCGGGTAGGTGAATTGTTGAAAAGTGCCGAAGCTGAAGCTGCCAGACTGAAAGATGAGTTTGTCGGAACGGAACACCTGCTTATCGGCATAATGCTCGATGAGAAAGGTGACGCCACGCGTATCCTGCAGCGGGCAGGAATCGATAAAGAAAAGGTTTATAAGGCGCTGGAAAAAATTCGGGGCGGACACCGGGTCACCGATGCTCGCGCCGAGAGTAAATACCGTTCTCTCCAGAAATACGGACGTGACTTGACGGAACTGGCCAGACAGGGGAAACTCGACCCGGTTATCGGCCGGGATGAAGAAATCAAACGAGTCATGCAGATACTCACCCGGAGAACCAAGAACAATCCCGTTGTCGTCGGAGAAGCCGGTGTCGGGAAAACGGCCATTGCCGAAGGTCTCGCGCAGAAGATTGCTTCGGACGACGTGCCTGATTCATTGAAAGGCCGTAAGGTCATGGCGCTCGATATGGGCAGCCTCGTTGCCGGAAGCAAGTTCCGCGGCGAGTTCGAAGAACGCCTGAAAGCGGTTATGGATGAGGTTCGCGAAGCTCAGGGCGAGATAATCCTGTTTATCGATGAAATTCATACCATGGTCGGAGCTGGCGCTGCCGAAGGGGCAATCGATGCCAGTAATATGCTGAAACCGGCCCTGGCGCACGGAGAGCTGCAGTGCGTAGGCGCAACGACCCTCGACGAGTACCGGAAGTTCATTGAAAAGGACAAAGCCCTTGAACGGCGTCTTCAGCCGGTCTTCCTGGGAGAACCGACAATTGAACAGACAATAGAGATTCTTCACGGACTCCGTCCGAGGTATGAAGCTCACCACAAGATACAGATAAGTGATGAAGCCCTCGAAGCTGCTGCCAGGTTGAGCGGTCGCTATATTTCTGACCGGCAGCTTCCTGATAAAGCTATCGACCTTATCGATGAAGCTGCCAGCAAGGTGCGTATCGATGCCGAGAGTTCGCCTCCTGAGGTCAAGAGCCTTGAAAAGAAACTCAATCAATTGATTAATGAAGAAGATGCTGCGTCACAGCGGCAGGAATACGAAAAAGCTGCCCAGTTGAAATCAGAGAGAATCAAGCTCGAACAGGAATACAAACAGGCTAAAAATGCCTGGCTTGAGAAAGAGAAAATTACCGAAGCTGTCGGTGTTGAAAACATCGCCCGGCTGATTTCGAGTTGGACCGGTATACCGGTATCGCAGATGCTGGAAGGCGAAGCCGAGAAACTCCTGCACATGGAAGACAGGATTCACGAACGGCTGATAAATCAGGAAGAAGCGGTCACCGCCATCAGCGAAGCTATCCGCAGGAGCCGGTCGGGATTGAAAGACCCGAAGCGGCCGATTGGTACCTTCATGTTCCTCGGTCCTACCGGCGTCGGCAAAACAGAACTGGTGAAGGCCCTGGCAGAATTTCTCTTCGATGATGAGAATGCCATGGTCAGGCTCGATATGTCGGAGTATCAGGAACGTCATACGGTCAGCCGCCTCATCGGCGCTCCTCCGGGATACGTCGGTTATGAAGAGGGCGGGCAGTTGACCGAAGCCGTCCGGCGAAGGCCGTACCGGGTGATTCTCCTCGATGAAATTGAAAAAGCTCATCCGGAAGTGTTTAACAGTCTGCTCCAGTTGATGGATGACGGGCGCCTGACAGATGGTCACGGACGGACGGTCGATTTCAAGAATACCGTCATTATCATGACCAGCAATACCGGCGTCGATACCATCAAGCGGGAATCGTCATTCGGATTTACCCCGCAGCGGGATACGGATAAAGATAAAGAGAAGCGGTACAATGACATGCGTGAAAAAGTCATGGCCGAGGTTCGGAAGACCTTCCGTCCTGAATTCCTCAACCGCCTGGATGACATTGTCGTCTTCCATGAACTGAATGAGGAACAACTGCGGAAAGTGGTCGACCTGCTGATTAAAGACCTTGAAAAACGGCTGGAAGAGCGAAAACTTTCGCTGGTCATGACGGATGCAGCCAAATCGTGGATTGCCAAGACCGGCTACGACCCGGTATTCGGCGCCCGTCCGCTGCGGAGAGCCGTCGAGCGGTACGTTGAAAATCCGCTCTCGGTGAAGATACTCCATCACGATTTCAACGAAGGTGATGTTATTGAAGTCGATGTCGAGAATGATGAATTAACTTTCAAAACCGGGGTAGCGCAGGAAGTTTCTTCATAGTATAATAGAATGCGTTGGGTCTCTGGGGCTGTAGCTCATTTGGGAGAGCGCTTCAATGGCATTGAAGAGGCGAGGGGTTCGAATCCCCTCAGCTCCACCAGAAACGAAAGAAAAAGGGCAGCTGTTAACAGCTGCCCTTTCTGTATAACAAGATGTACTATCTGAGATCGGAAGAGCACACGTCTGAACTCCAGTCACGAGATTCCATC
>CAYSQK010000124.1:0-5858 GCA_964433075.1 uncultured Dehalococcoidales bacterium | reverse complement strand
TGGGGCTGTAGCTCATCTGGGAGAGCGTCGTGTTCGCATCGCGAAGGTAAGGGGTTCGAGTCCCCTCAGCTCCACCAGTTTCTTCATTTCGTCTTTCTGGCAGTGCCATCATCTTTTGATTCTTCCTATAAAGCGGAATCGGTTCATCAAAACAAACTGCCTGATGAAGGGAAAACCGAAACCATGAAACTGAATAACAGCCGCATCGTGTTGACCGGTACGTCCTCTGGTATCGGACGGGAATTGGCAGAACTGCTGCTGAACCGGGGCGCTTTTATCATCGGAGCCTCCCTTCCCGGCGAACAGACCGACCTGACCCACGAAAATTTTACCGAGGTTCAGGTAGATGTTTCCACGAAGCAGGGAGTCGATTACCTTTTCGAAGAATCATTGAAGCATCTCGGAAGAATCGACGCATTCATCGCCAACGCCGGCATGGCATACTATGAAAAAATGGTCCGGGCTGACTGGGAACACCTTTCCGCTATCGTCGAACTGAATGTAAAAAGCGTCATGTACAGCGCTTTAAAGATGAAGGAACTTTATCCCCTCGAGCCGTTTCATTTCATGGCCACATCCAGCATCATGAGTTACTGGCCGCTTCCCGGCTACGCACTCTACAGCGGCACCAAAGCAGCCGTCTGTTCCTTTCTGGGAGGCCTCCGGCTGGAATGGGAGAAAGACCAGCACCTCCATATCGTATTTCCGGTCGCGACAAAAACCCGGTTTTTTCAGCGCGCCGGTCAGCCTCACAAATCATGGATGATGCAGACCGCCTCCCATGTCGCAGCCAGAATGCTCCGGGGCCTCGAAAAGGACAAAAAACACATTTATCCATCACCGCTGTTTCAGATGTGCTACCTGCTTGCTCCCTGGGCCATTTCCTTCTACCGGAAACGTGAGATTAACCTGCTGAGAGCCCATTTCGAATAACAGGCAAATTCGCTTATCACTCATGAAAAATCATGCCGGCCGGTCTGTTTATTCTGTAACAACCGACTCCGCACAGAAATTACGGGGACTGCTTTACTCCGCCCAGTTTCAGCGCCGCGTATTCGATGATGATGCCGTATACCGGCCCGACACCAAATCCGATACCGTCGCTAAAACCCGTTGAGCTGTAAAACGCAAAGGAAACCATTAATCCCAGGACAGCACCTCGACCGACAGCCTGAAAAGTCGTTAATGTTCCAGGTGCAAAGCCGATGACAATTCCCATGAGAAACCGGTTGAACCAGAAAGAAAACAGGTAGGAAAACTCATGAGTAAACCCGCTTCTGACCTGTGCGCCCAGAATACAGACAACCCCCAGAAGCGCCCCCGCCGTCACGCATACCAGCATCCGTTTCGTGATACCGTTCATAAACCCGTCCTCCATTACCGGTTCATTCACTGACGCATTGTGATTATTATCATATAGCAGCTTTTGCTTGAAAAGCTATAATCCTTGTGAAATAGTAATATTATGATGAAGGAACACGGGAATGTCTGAAAACAAACAGTATGCCGCAGCTCCGGATTTCACCGCCGTCGATTCTTCGGGACGGCAAATATCTCTTTCTGAATACAAAGGGAAGAAAAATGTCCTGCTGATTTTTAACCGCGGATTTTAGTGACCCTACTGTCGTAAACATATGGCGCAGTTGCGCCGGGACATTCAGAAATTCACCGACCGCGAAACCGAAGTCATCGCTGTCGGCCCTGAAAACGCCCCGCAGTTCAAAACCTGGTGGGACGAACATGAAATGCCCTTCATCGGTATTGCCGACCCTGACCATATCATTGCCGACAGGTACGGTCAGCAGTCAAAACTGATAAAACTGGGACGCCTCCCTGCCAGCGTACTCGTCGACAAATACGGCCGGATACGGTACTCCCGCTTCGGCGATTCGATGGCAGATATACCGGAAACGGAAGAAATGCTGGCAATTATTGATGCGCTGAACAGAGGAACTGCCGGCCAGGGGTAAAATTACATGACCGAACACAACCGGCAAATTGAGTTTTTTACCGGTAAAAGATACTATTGATAACAATATATCGCTGAGACATGCAGAAGGTGGTGAGAAGTATGAGTGTTCAGGTAATAACAGACAGCACCGCAGACCTGCCGGAAGGTTTGGCCGAAGAACTCGGTATCAGAATCGTGCCCATATACCTTCGGTTCGGTGAGAAATCGTATCGTGACGGCGTCGATATCACCAAAAACGAATTTTACCCGATGCTTTCCACATCCCCCCACCATCCCGCTTCTTCTCAGCCGAACCCGGAGGATTTTACCGGAGTTTTCAATGACTACGCCGGCAGCCGGGACGGTATCGTTTCCATCCATATATCATCGAAAATAAGCGGGACGTTCAACTCGGCGAATATCGCAAAAAAAACGATGAAGAGCGAATGTCCCATTGAAATAATCGATTCCGGTTTTAATTCCGGAGGTCTGGGCCTGGTTGTGAAAGCCGCCGCCGTTGCTGCAAAGGCCGGAGCCGCCATGACCGAAGTAATTGATGAAGCGAAAACAGCCGCGGGCGAAGTCCGCATGTTCGGGTTGTTCGAAACCATGAAATACCTGGCGCGGAGCGGTCGGGTCAATAAAACCATCGCCGCCGCTTCAGGTATTCTCCATGTCATGCCGCTTTTAACCTTTCATGACGGAGATATCGTACGAGCCGGACTCGTTCGCTCGGTTGCCAAAGGCACCGACCGTATTTTTGACTTCGTCAAGAACAATGCTCCGTTAAAAGAACTGGTGATTGTACACAGCCAGGTTATCGACCAGGCTGTCGCCCTGAAACACCGGCTCAGTGAATTCATCGAAGAAGAAAAAATCGGAATTGCCGAACTCGGAGCAGCCCTGGGAGTCCACGGCGGACCGGGCGTATTGCTGGCAGCAATACGTCGGGCCGGTACCGTATAAACGCAGGAGGAACAATGGGAATGGAATTGGTCATCATGCTGATAATCAACCTGCTCGGCGGAGCAGCCGTCATCGGAAGCTACATCTTCGGTTTGAAAGGAAAGTCCGGTGCCGCCGGTGTTCTCTGGGGCGGCGTGCCGGCAGGTGTCAGGTCGCTCTATACCGCTTCGATGCTCGTCGCAACCGCCGGCTATTTCGCCGTCCTCTACCACATCTATTTCCGCCTCGTCCCTGACCAGGTCACCATTTTCGGCGTCGGCGGGTATGCCGTCCTCTATGTCATTTTCGCCCTCATCATGGTCGCTTCCGCTTTGTGGATGCCCCTGACAAGGATGTACGTCGCCAATCCCGGTGCCGGACTCTGGACAGCCATTCGTACCGTGCTCTTTATCGTCGGTCTGGCCTCGGTCGCCCTCGTTATCGCCCTCATCGCCATGGTCGGCAAAGTCACCGGTCTGCCGTACTGGCTGGCCGTTATCGGAAGCGCCTATTTCGCCTTCCATACCCTGATTCTCGACGGTATTATCTGGGCGGCCCTCTTCGGCAGGTCAGCCTGATTGAACAGAAGAAAGGGATAACGAAAATGCAGATTACATTCTATTGCTGGGCAAAGTGAACGACCTGCCGGAAAACGAAAGAGTTTCTTTCGGAAAAAAATCTGGTTTTCGAAGAGCGTGATTTCTTTAAAAATCCCTTTTCAAGGGCAGAGATAAAGAAATTACTCGGCAGGCAGCCTGCCTCTGAAATGTTCAATTATCGAAGTCCGAGCTTTAAAAAACTCGGGCTGTCGCACAATTCTCTGACCGATGATGAACTCATCGACCTCATGGTACAGGAACCGAGGCTTGTCCGCCGTCCGGTCGTCGTTATCGAAAACAAGGTCCATTTCGGTGCTGACAGAAAAGTTCTTGAACACCTGGTAGAATAAAATGCAGCGTCTGAAACCTGAAAAAGTACACGTTACATGGGTATCCGGCACTGACCCGGAGCACTTGGCCTTACCGAGGCGTTACACATTGACCCACTCTGACCGGACAGGCGACCTCTTTATCACCATTGGCAGCGAATACAATATCAAGCAAATCTCCGGACTGTATACCAGGCTCATGAGAGACGAAGTTCTGGCTGAGTTCATTGAAGATGGGAACGGTCTTGCATTCAACGTGTATTGCCACGTCAGCGGCGGATGCATCTTCGGAACTGCCGGGTTTCGGTATCGTATCTTCAAAAAAGAACTGTCGCTGGCTCTTGAAGCGTTGAGATATGGAGACAGGGCTGTTTTTAAAACGCACCCGCATCTGGATGAACTGCCGGTGATTGTCTCATTTCAATCGACTGTCAAAAGATACAACACAAGAGAAACATGGGAAACCTTTGCTGCCTACAGATAAATGGCGGTAACATTTTTTACGAAGCCCTGCCGATACCGCCTTTAGAATCATCCGGCGCTTGACGGTGCAATTGTCCGGTGTTTCTAAATCCGTTTTCTAATGCTCCCCGATGTCCAGAGCAATCTGACGGGCGGTACGGGTAGCTTCGAAAACATTCTTTGCCGCCAGGCAGTCTCCCAGTTGATGAAATTCCGGAGCGCAGAAACGAAGTTCCCCGGCTTCCTGCCGGAGCGGCTTTCTTCCCAGCGCACAGACAACCGTTTCCGCTTCGAAGAATCGTTGCCCCTCCCGCGTTTCGCTGAGCACGCCTCGTTCGCTCACTTCGACCGCTTTCGTCCCGAGGGCTGTTTTGATTCCGAGCCGTTCGATTTGTAAATCGATTGCCTGCTTGTGAATTGAGTTGTCCCCGGCGTTGAGGCGCGTCAGCATCTCGAGAATGGTAACATCGTGTCCCTTTTCACCCAGATAGATTGCCAGTTCTGTCCCCACCAGGCCTCCTCCGAGTATCACGACTTTTCTGCCCGCCTTTTCCGGTGCCGTGTAGAGTTCCTCGGCGGAAATGACGTTCGCTCCGCCGATGCCCGGTATTTTCGGAATGAGAGGGTTCGAGCCGAGTGCGGCAATGATGACATCCGGCGCTTCCTTCCGCGCCAGTTCCTCCGTCACCGGTGTCGTGAGCCGGACGTCGATATCTTCTCTCGCTATCAGCCTGACCTGCTGCTCGATGTATTCCTTCAGGTGCTTCTTGAAAGGCACTCCATCCTCGCACCGCAGAACGCCGCCGAGCCGGTCCGTTTTCTCGCAAAGGATAACTTCATGTCCCCGCTTCGCGCAGGTCAATGCCGCCTCCATCCCGGCAATACCCCCGCCGGCAATGAGCACCTTCTTCGGCTTCGCCGGGGGTCTCTGGTACTTTTGCTCCGATTCATCGGATATCTCCGGGTTCAGAGCACAGACGATGTGTCCGTGCCGGATAAGGTTGGAAAAACAGGTAAAGCAGCGCATGCAGGCTCGTATCTCATCCGTCCGTCCCGCCCTCGCCTTGTTCGGCAGGTCGGGGTCGCAGATGAGCCCCCGCGCCATCTCCACCACGTCCGCTTTGCCGGAAGCAATGATTTCCTCCATCAACCCCGGGTCGGACAGGGCGCCGATGGTCGCGACTTTCGATTTTTTAACGTGTTTCTTTATCTCGGCAGCGTACTTCACATTCACCCCGTCTTCGAGGAACATCGAAGGGTGAGTGACCGTGAATACCCGTGAATCTTCATGAGACCCTGCAGACACATGGATGAGGTCAACGATGCCGTCGACCGCCTCCGCAATCCGGCAGCCGTACTCCACCCCGTACCCGCCTTCGTACACTTCACTGCCTGAAATACGTAACTCCAGGGGAAAATCAGGACCCACTGTCTCACGTACCGCCCTGATGATTTCGAGCGGGAACCGCATCCGGTTTTCAAAAGTGCCGCCGTACTCATCGGTACGGTGATTCAGCGTCGGCGACAAGATCGGAAGAGCACACGTCTGAACTCCAGTCACGAGATTCCATC
>CAYSQK010000123.1:0-5920 GCA_964433075.1 uncultured Dehalococcoidales bacterium | reverse complement strand
GAGATAATGAGCGGTGACTGGAGTTCAGACGTGTGCTCTTCCGATCTTGACGCTGATGGGGCTGGAACCGGAGGTGGTCAGACAGGGAACCCCGTACCTGAGAATCCAGTTCATCGGCATTCTCACCATGGGGCTGGTCAGACAGAACGAAGGCACGATGCTGTTCTCGGGTGATTCGGTCGGCCCGTTAAAAATCGCCCTTGTCTACCGCGCATTCCACATCGCCCTCTGCCCTTTCCTCGTGTTCGGCTGGTGGATATTTCCAAATCTCGGAACGACCGGAGCAGCGCTCACCAGCATCATTTCAGCGTTACTCGGGGCTGCTTTGGGACTGTGGTTCCTCGTCAGCGGCCGCACCCGTCTTAAACTCAATTTCAGAGAATTCCGGCTCGACGGCAAAATGATATGGAGAATCATCAGAATCGGTGTTCCCGCATCAATAACCGGTATCGAGCGCTCATTCGGGCAACTGGTACTTTCATGGTTCATCGTTCCTTTCGGTACCGCAGCGACCGCCGCCCACTCGCTGGTACTCCAGGTAACCACGATTATCAACGTTGCCGGTTCGGGTGTCGGACAGGCTTCGGCCATTCTGGCAGGTCAGAACCTCGGAGCGAAAAAACCCGAACGGGCCGAAAAGAGCGGATGGTCGGGGGCAACAATGTATACGGGTATCATGATTCTGGCTTCGATTGCCGTCTGGTTCTGGGGTAAAAACCTCATCGGTATCTTTAACAGCGAACCTGAACTTATGGAAATCGGGCAGGTGTTCCTCCGGATTACCATCGTCAGCTACCTGTGTTCCGGTTTCGCCAATGTCCTCCAGCAGTGCCTGAACGGCATGGGTGATACGGTCACGACAATGCTGGTTGTCATGCTCGACATGTTTATTATTCAATTGCCGCTGGCCTTTTTCCTCTCAAAATATACCAGCCTCGGCGTGTACGGTACGTACTGGGCAATATCCATCGGAACAGTCGGTATGGCAATCGTGTATACCACCTACTTCAAACTCGGACGGTGGAAGCGGAAAGTCATTTAACCTGTCAAAAAAAGATAACGGCGGAGCTGCACATTCGGCGCAACCCCGCCGTTCATTTCATCAGGATTATCCGGTTTTACTCATTCGGCTGCTTTTCCCGTTTGAACATACTGTAGATGACGGGAATAACGAGCAGCGTTAAAAGTGTCGAACTGAAGAGACCGCCGATGACGACGATAGCCAGTTCGGAAGAGAAAATGGTTCCTTCTCCGAAACCCAAAGCCAGCGGCAGCATGGCAATCATCGTCGTCAGAGCCGTCATAAGAATCGGCCGCATTCTCGATTTACCAGCCTCGTACACCGCTTCGGAAATCATCATTCCTTTTTCCCGCCGCAACCGTTCGGCGAGGTCAACGAGGACGATTGCATTCGTCAGGACGATACCGACCAGCATCAGAACACCCATCATTGCCAGAACGCCCATGGTCTGGCCGGTGATGAGCAACGCGAGGAAGGCGCCGATAGAGGCCATCGGGAGACTGACCATGATGATAATCGGCGTCAACAGGGAACGGAAGGTGATTGCGATTATCAGGTAGGTAAGGCCGATAGCGATGAGGATGGCGATAATCATATCGCTGAACGCATCATCCATCATCTGCCTCGTCCCGCCCTGGGTTATCTCGACGCCGTCAGCAACATCGAGCCCGTCGATTATCGTCTGGACAGCCCGGTTCACCGTTCCGATATCGGTCGCGGTAATCGTTGCCGTGACTTTAGCCGACAGCTTCCCGTCGACACGGGAAATACTCGTCTGCTGTTCGGATAGAGAAACAGCAGCTATATCACCCAGTTTGACGGATACAGGGAATCCGACTTTCAACGCCTTCGCGACCTCGACGTTGTCAAGGCGCGGAATGATGCCCGAAAGGTGAACATCGAAGGTGTGGCCGTCCACACCGGCCTGGCCTATATTCATTCCCATCTGCATCAGGAAAAATTCCTGCTGTAGTCCCTGAAGCTGCTCCATCGACAGTCCGGAGGACATCGCACGAAGCGGGTCAGGGATTATGTCAAGCTTCGGTTCGGTATCCGCGAGGGTTAATTCAATGTTGGTAATGCCGTCAACATCGCCTATTTCCTGATATAGTTCGAGGGCGGCAGCCGATATATCTTCATATCGGTCACCCCGTATCGAACAATCAACACCTGAGCCCATCATGGCGCTGGCACCTGCCTGACCGGTGGTAACTTTTACCCCATATCCTGAAGGGACGACATCTGTCAGCAATTCACGCAGTTCATCAGCGGCGGCATCGAGGTCGGCACTCCCCGAGAGCACTGCCATCAAACCGGCGGTTGAAGCCGAGCCGGAACTCATACCGAGTCCGCCCACCATTCCTGCCGATGCTCCGACAGTCGTCTGTACAGTCTCGACCGAGGGATGGTCGAGCAGTACCTGCTCAATCCGTTCAGCCGTTTCCAGCATTTCATCCAGGTCAGTTTCCTCGACAGCCGTCACATCGACATTCAGCATTTTTTCACCCATCTCCGGTAAAAAGCTGGTACCGATAATCGGGAGGAGGGCAAACGAGCCGAAGAACAAGACGACTGTCGTGCCGACGGTAATCAGCCGGTGGCCGAGCGACCATTTGAGTGACTTCAGATAAGCACGTTCGTACCATGTCTGTTTCCATTCACCGCTCGCATTCCGGCGGACCTTGAAATCAGACATCGGCGGAATCACAATCAGGGCAACCAGCAGCGAAGACACCAGAGCAGCCGTCATGGTAAGGGCGAAAGGAACGAAGAGTTCGCCGATAATACCGCCGACAAGGGCCAGGGGAGCGAAGATGACAATTGTCGCCAGTGTCGAAGAGGTAATGGGCGCCGCCACTTCCCGCACCCCTTCGATAGCGGCGGTCCGGTACGGCTCCCCCTGCTGAATACGCCGGTAGATAACTTCCAAAACAACGATACTGTTATCGATGACCCGCCCGACGGCGATAGCCATGGCGCTCAGGGTCACAAGATTAATCGTCACGCCGAAGAACCGAATAATGAAAAAACCGAAAACAATGCTTAACGGGATGGATATAGCGGTTACCAGAGAAACCTTGAAAGCCATCAGGAAAAGAAAGACAATGACGACCGCCAGGACACAACCGATGACGGCATCCCGGGTCAAATCGCCGATGGTGTTTTCGATATAGTCCGACTGGTCGAGAACGATATCGATGGTAACGCCGTCCGGTAAACGCGAACTGATATCGGCAACGGCGTCAGTGACCGCATTAGCAGTCAGGACGGTGTTCGCTTCATTCTCTTTCATAATATTGATGGTAACGGCAGGCAGGCCATTAACCCGGTTTATCGATGAACCGGACGGGTATGCTACCATAACCGTACTGATATCACCGAGGCTCATCCCGGTCATACCGAGGGGAGCAGATTCAACCTCCTCCAGCGATGTGAAGGCCTGTCCGGAAAGCATGCCGACTACGGCCGAGAAAGGCAGGCCGGTCCCGTTGAGTAAGGCGGGGTCGATATCGACCTGTACCTGCTGACGGCTGATTCCTTCTGCCGAGGCGCTGTAGACGCCTTCGAGTCCGGAAACAGCCGGAATGATTTCATCAGCGGCAATCTGCTCCAGTTCTTCCGCCGAGATATCACCGCTGACGCTCAGGATGACGACCGGCAGCATATTGATATCGATAGGGTAAAGCTGAGGGTTTTCTCCCAATTGCGGCATCGATTTCGGTAAATCACGAACCGCCGCCGGCAAATCAAGCGCTGCCAGGTTTTCCGCTATCTGCTGATTTGCTTTTTCCATATCGATTCCATAATCGAACATGGCATAGGTAAACGATGAACCTTCCGAAACGGTCGAGTTCATTACCGTGAGTCCCTCTACATCGGAGAGCGCGCTCTCCACTTTAACGGTCACGTCATTCATCACCGTTTCAGGCTTTGCCTGAGGATAAACGGCGATAACGCTCGTCACCGGGATATTGATATCCGGTATCAATTCCATGTGAAGATCGAACAGCGACCAGACCGATACGCCGGTCAGCACTGCGGCGATAAGCAAGGTAAGCCATCTCTTTTTAAGAGCTATTTTCGTCAGCCATGTCATACTAATCATTCTCCTGATGTGAATTTCGTTGTTCTCCGGATTCGGAATCATCACCGACATGAGACTTGAACATAGTCTCAAACCCGTTAATCAGGCGCGACGCCTGAGCCAGCATTTCCGATACCGATTCCGCTTTTATGATCAACAGACCGTCTCCGATATTGGAGCTGAAAACCATCAATTTTGTCGAAGGGGTTAAATTCAGGTCTTTTCTGGCTTCAGCGGGGACAACCATCTGCCCCCGTTCACCGACAACGGTCGCTCCGTAAAATTTCGGGACTCTGTCATCCAGGCATTGGGATTTCATCGTGATCCTCCATTACTACCTTTAGTATGAAATATATGATATTACATACTGAACGTTCTTAGCAAGCCTTACATCGATACACACAGTAAACATTTCATAAATGTCATGACCTGTTTACCCGAAAAGTAACAAAAACAGGCAATGGTATTTGTTTGCATGTACCGTTTGATTGTATAATCGGCATATCCTCATGGTTGGTGTTTTTTAGAACTGCAGAAAACAGACAACCGCAAAATTACATAACAGGAGAAGGAACAGTATGACAGACAAAGTAAAAATCGTGGTGGTGGAGGAATTCGGGAAAGCCAAACTCACGGAAATACCGCTGAGAGAACTTGGACCTGAAGATATCAAGGTAAAAATCGAATTCTGCGCCGTCGGCGGCGCCGACCCGTATGCTGTAACCGGTGAAATTCCCTTCAAGCTACCCTACTACATCGGATACCAGGCTTCAGGGTATGTTGCAGAACTCGGCAAGGAAGCCGACGCGATGGGGCTTAAAGTCGGCGACAGAGTCACGCTCGACCAGCACCGCTACTGCGGTTCATGTTACAACTGCCGTCACGGTCACGAAACCTTCTGTTTCAGACCAGGTTGGAGCTATGTCGACGGTCTGATGACGGAATACGCCGTCATGCACCAGCGGCAGGTATTCCCCTGCCCTGACAACATCGAACTGGAAGAAGCAACCTTGACTGAAGTCATCGGGGCCTCTCTCCCGGCGGTCGAACTTCACCCCTGGGCTCCCGGCGACAGCGTTATGGTCATCGGCGCCGGAAGCTGCGGCATGACCATCATGCAGCTTGCCCGACTCAAAGCCGCCACAAAACTGACCGTCGTCGAACCGGTTGCCTTCAAGAGGAAACTGGCGCTCGAACTCGGGGCTGATTACGTCATCGACCCGAACACTCAGGATGTCGTTGATGAAGCCATGAAGATAACCGGCGGACGCGGGTACGACAGGGTAATCGAAGCCTCGGGCGATTCAAAGATGGTACCGCTGTGCATCGACATGCTGGCACAGTGCGGCAGAATCATTCTTTTCGCCATTTACCCTGACCATCCCGATATCGTCATTCCTTACGACAAGCTGTGGTTTAAAGAAGCTGGTGTTCAGGGCGTCTTCGGACAGTCACATCTTTTCCCGAATGCGGTCAACATGCTGCCCCGGCTTAACCTCAGACCCTACCGCGGGCCGACGTTCCCGCTCAAGGATTTCTGGTCGGCTTTCGAAGCCCATGCGACCGGTAAATACATGAGAGTCCTGGTGAAGTGCTAGGCTAACAAGCCAGTTAATACTGATAACAATTAAAACAGGCTGGAGAACAATCTCCAGCCTGTTTTTTTTATTTTCCCCGTTTCGGATTGACAGTTCTCTCTCCCCATGGTATGTTACATATATCTAACGTTAGAATTATATAACATCCAGAAGGGAGAGCACGGTGAAAACAAAGGGGATACTCGCCGTCCTGGCAATTATCAGTATGCTCGCATT
>CAYSQK010000122.1:0-5961 GCA_964433075.1 uncultured Dehalococcoidales bacterium | reverse complement strand
AGGATAGAAATGGAAACACTGCCAAAGTCGTTCATTTCATGGATAAGATTAAAGTAAACAACATTTCTTTTCGATACCCGGGTATGTCTTCTTGGGTATTTCATGAGGTATCACTGGAAATACAAAAGAGGGGTAAGTATCTGATTCAAGGCGAAAGTGGCTGTGGAAAAACAACATTGATAAATTGCCTGTTGAGATATCAAAAAGTTGACCACGGTACTATCACTATTGATGGCGAATCAATCGATAACGTAGCCAACATCTATGATATTTTTTCCATAATGAGACAAGATGTATTTCTGTTTTCTGACACGCTTCGCAACAACATCACCTTATTCGACGATTCGATAAAAGATACTGAGATCATCAATATCCTTACCCGTCTTGGCATGACCAAGTATGCAACCGGTGAAGGCCTGGACACATTTGTGGGTGACGGCATGCTGCAGTTATCGGGAGGCGAGCGGCGGCGCATTAGCATGGCCAGAGTGTTATTGTCCTCAAAAGATGTTGTTATTCTGGATGAACCGATATCGAATTTAGATGAAGACAACAAAAAAATGATACAGGATTACATCATGAGCATTAAAGACAAGACGGTTATTATCGTTTCTCATGAATGGGATAACATAAATACCGGCAACCAGTCAGGTGGTTTTGACCGTATATTGGTGATGGATACAAACAGGCTTGATTTTTCGTAGGGATCCCATCAGTAATAAACACCCTCTGATTACTAACTCTCGGACCAAACCGTTCCTGAACACATTTTGTATTCAAGCACACCCCGTGTATACAGTAAGATGGATCTGAATAATTCTTATCTTTAATCCATATCCGCAAATCCGTCCTATCTGTTCCTTCTGTCCGACACGTCAGACCTGTCAGACTCTCTTCCCGTCAACTGAAAACCGGCGTGAAACACCGTTGTCGCAGACCATCGTACCCCCATTGTCATTCTCGCGGATGCGAGCCTACGGTCCCGATATTCGTTAATGTGTTGTATAAGAAGTTGTATCGGGGAATCTTACATCCTCGTCTGCATACCTTTTTCGCCGCATTCACGCTCCGTCCGCCGAACAAAAACCATTTGGTCATTATAGCAGATTCCTTTTTCCCTGTCCCTGTAAATCTCCTGCTCTCTCGTATACAATCCCTGACTCTTATCTCCTGTTCGTCTTATCAGTCCTATATGTCTTATTCGACCTATCCGTCCCCCTTCCTGGCAACTGTAAACTGACAACTGTTAACTTCTTCAGTAACTGTAAACTGTTCACTGTAAACTAAAACATACCTTTGTGATACTTTTTTGTCTTACCCTGATTGTCACTGTATAATGAATAATATATACTGATAATAAAGTTTACTTATTATTCTTTGTTTGTTTCTCCCCCCCCGTTTGGAATACGAAAGGATGATACTGAATGACAGACAAATATTCTCCGGTCAAGGGCCGTCTAATCATTAATAACGTTCCCGGGATGAAAGGGAAGAAAAAAAACCTCACCATCGCCCTTTCGGTTCAGGATTCGGAATTCCCTGACAGGTTTTACTGGGCACAAGAGCATGATTTTGCCCTCGAATACACGCCTGACCCGCTCCATCCTGAACACATTGCCGGCCATGTTAAACCTTTTATCAAGGAAGGAATACCGGTACGTTTTCACTGCCGCTTTGCCGTGCATGAACTGGGAAACAGTGACCCAGTCGAGGCCGAACACGCTTTAAAGACACATATCGACGTTATCGATGCAATGTCCGGGCTTGGAGAGCCGGTCGTCGGCGTTCATCTTAATCTTTCGCAGAAAGTACCGTTCGATGAAGCTGCCGGAGAAAGAAATCTTGTCCGGCTTGTCGAATATGCAAACAAAAAACAGATAACGGTCAATCTCGAAAACTTACGCCGCGGCCCCGGCAGCAACCCGCACAATATTGCAAAATGGGCGGCTGCCTCCGGTGCCATGATAACGCTTGATATCGGTCATGCCGTTGAATCGGAAATGGTAAAAAGCGGAGAATTGAAAACCGTTGACATTATCGACTTGTTCAGTGGCAGGCTCAACGAAGTACATATGTACGGTAAGGAAACTGACAGACACTACCCCATTGAAAATATGGAACAGCACGGCCTCTTTGTCGACCGTTTATTACCGACCCGGTGTGAATGGTGGACGATAGAACTTGACTATTTTCAGGAAGCCCTGAACACTCGCCGTCTTCTGCTTGAACATATTTGTAAAACAACAAAAATAGAGAGAAAGGAATAATATGGGACGTAAAATCAAATGGTTATCAGCCCTGCTTGCAGCATCGATTGTGTTTGCTGCTGTTCCCCTTGCTGCCTGCGGCAGTACCACCGATGAGGGGCAGGAGGAAGAAAAAATACTCAGCATGTACGTCGCCTACGGTGACCCGGAAAAGATAGCTGCTGAATTCGAAAAAGATACCGGTATAAAAGTCGAACTCATTACCATGTCTTCAGGCGAAGTCATTACCCGGCTTCGGGCTGAAGCAGCCAACCCGCAGACGGATGTCTGGTTCGGCGGCGGTTCTGACGCATTCATCCAGGCGAAAGACGAAGGTATTATCCAGAAATATACATCGCCGAATGCAGCCAAAGTTGACAGCGCCTTCAAAGATGCTGACGGATACTGGACCGGTGTCTCGCTCGTCGTCGTTGGTCTTGTCGTCAATAACAACCGCCTCGCCTCAAAAGGCCTCGATACGCCGGAAACATGGGCGGACCTGGCTGACCCTCAATACAAAGACGAAATAAGTGCCTCGAACCCGGTAAAATCAGGGACAGCCTATACCACAGTATCGGGACTCCTTCAGTCGCTCGGTGAATCGGCCGGCTGGGAATTCCTCGATAAAATGTACGCCAACATCCCCTATCTTGAACAGAGCGGTTCAGGCCCGGTAACGAAAGCAATCCAGGGAGAATTCGCTATGGGCATTGCTCCCGACCCGCATAATTCACCGCGGGAAAATCCTGATGCCAACCTCGCCTGCGTGTTCCCCTCGGACGGCGTCCTTGCCTGGCCTTCACCGGTGGCTATCGTTACCGGAGCCAAACATCCGGGCAACGCGAAAAAATTCGTTGACTGGTGCCTTTCCGATAGAGGGCAGATTGTCCTGATGGAAGCAAGTCCGCGGGTCCCCGTGACGGACGTCACGCCTGTCGAAGGGGTACCCAGTCTCAGTGAACTGAATCTGATACCGTACGACGTTCTCAAATGGGGCAATGAACGAACCCGCGTTCTCGAGGAATTTGCCAGGCGGTATCCTCAATATCAATAATGTAACCGTCTGCTGTGACCGTTAACCCGGTTTACCAGCTTGTATATGAACAAAATAAGAAAAAGCATAAAAAAATACTGGCTTCCGTTAACCATTTTCGCATTGATGCTGGTAGTGGTGGTTTACCCGGCTGCCACGGTCATGGTGAAAAGTTTCTCCGCAGGGGGTGAAGCGGGGCTGGATAACTTCATTCAACTCTTTACCCAGCCCCGTTTTTTCAATACCGTATGGCAGAGCATCCTCGTTGCCTCCGGTGTTTCGGTCACTTCTACCTTACTCGGGCTCATCCTTGCACTCGTCGTTTTTAAAACCACCCTGCCTCTGAGAAAGACGTTCGGTGCCGCTGCCGTAATCCCGATAATTATTCCCGGATTCGTGGCAACCCTCTCTTTCATCTTCCTGTTCGGTCGGAACGGATTGCTGACCTACCAGTTATTCGGACTGTCACCTGATGTGTACTCATGGAAAAGCGTGTTTATTATACAGTCGCTCGATTCTGTGGTAACCACTTTCCTCCTGATTTCAGCGGTACTGACAAGCATCGACAGCCAGCTTGAAGATGCTGCCAGAAACCTCGGTGCCGGTGAATGGAAAGTACTGACGACCGTAACGCTGCCGCTCTCACGCCTGGGCATCATCGGTGCCATGCTCCTTGTGTTCATGGGGTCGATGTCTGATTTCGGTACCCCTCTCATCGTGGGAGGCCGCTTCAGCACGCTTGCCTCCGCCTCGTACAGCCAGCTTGTCGGAAACTACAATCTGGAAATGGCATCGACTCTGAACGTGGTACTCATGGTGATATGCCTTATCGTGTTTTATGTGTATTCGCGGGTTCAATCGTCAGAAAACAAGATACGAATGCAGGCGGGCAGTCAACAGCGGAAAATGCTCGACCTTCCTAAACCGGTCCTCTATGTGATGTGGACGATATGCCTGCTTTTTTCACTGTATATTTTTTCTCAGCTTGCCGGCGTTTTCCTGGCTGCATTTACGAAGCACCTTGGCGCAAACTACGGCCTCACGCTCGAATACTTTCAGAGACTGCCGGTACGGGGATGGAACAGCATTCTTAATTCGCTTGGGTTTGCCACGATTACGGCTGTTGTCATGAGTCTGTCCGGCATTGTCATCGCCTATCTCGTAACCCGTATGGAGTTCAGAGGCCGAAGTCTTCTTGACCTTGTCACCACCCTGCCGCACGCTATTCCCGGTACCCTCTTCGGTGTCGGATACGTTATGGCTTTCAATCAACCGCCGCTGCTTTTAACCGGAACATGGTTTATCGTCCTGTTGTTGACGGTTATTCGTCAGCTCCCGCTTGGTCTGCGCAGCGGCGTTTCTGTTCTTTCGCAACAGGACCGCTCGACGGAAGATGCTTCATTGAGTCTGGGGGCCAATCGTCTGGTAACATTTTGGAAAGTCATACTCCCTGGGGCACGAAATGCTCTCCTAGTCAGCGCCCTCTATGCCTTCGTTATTACGATTCAGACGGTGGGAGCTATCATTTTCGTCATCAACCCGGGCACCAAGCTGTTGTCTATCGATGTCTTTATCGCCGTTTATAAAGGGGAAATAGGCTTCGCTGCGGCATTATCGGTCGTCATGCTCTTGATTTCCGCTCTCGGAATGGCCTGCATATACGTAATCACACAAAGGGAGGCTGCCATAAAATGGTTCAGTCGGGCGATAGGCCGTACACCGGCCATACAGGGATAGAACTGAGAAATATAAAAAAAAGCTTCGGAAGCTTGACTGTGCTCAGCGACCTCTCGTTAACGATTCGGCAGGCTGAATTACTCTGTCTCCTCGGCCCGTCAGGTTGCGGGAAAACGACGGCTTTGAAAATTATTAACGGATTACTTGAATCTGATTCAGGTTCGGTCTATATCGATGGCCAGGACATTACCGGGGTGGCTCCCCAAAAACGGAATCTCGGCATGGTATTTCAGAATTACGCACTTTTTCCCCATATGAGTGTATTCGATAATGTTGCCTACGGACTCCGTCGGAGACATCTCCCTGAAAATGAGATAAAAGAAAAAGTCGGTGTGTCGTTAGCCCTGGTACGATTACAGGGGTATGAAACCAGGCGTATTTACGAGTTATCAGGCGGACAGCAGCAGCGTGTCGCTCTCGCGAGGGCCCTCGTCATCGAACCTCGGGCGTTGTTACTCGACGAACCTCTTTCAAATCTCGATGCCCGTTTGCGGACGGACATGCGTGACGAAATCAGACGTATCCAGAAGGAACTGGACATTACGACCGTCTATGTCACGCACGACCAGGAAGAAGCCATGAGCATTGCCGACCGTATTGTTGTGATGAATAACGGCAATATTGAACAGACAGGAACCCCGGAAGAAATATATGAACAACCGGCAACGGTATTCGTAGCCTCATTCATAGGAAATATCAACCTTATTCCCGGTGAAATAACGGGAGATTCACTGCTCCTGCTCGAACAGCGGTATCCCGTCTCGCCCGGAATCACCGCTTCCGGGACGGTGAGCTGCGCCGTGCGGCCGGAAAGAATTAAAATCAACAAAATCGAAAGACCGGGAATCCGCGGCTTTGTGACAAAGAAATCATATTTCGGTTCGAATATACGGTATGAAATACGCCTAGACAGTTCAGATTCCGGTCAGACGGTTACTGTTCAGG
>CAYSQK010000121.1:0-6097 GCA_964433075.1 uncultured Dehalococcoidales bacterium | reverse complement strand
TCCTCTACCGGCGGCACCGCTTACAATATCGCTGCCGCCGACGACTGGTGCACCAATGTAACCGGCGGCGATTCCTCCGATACCACCGGTAACGGGATAACCGCCGCTAACGTGGCGGTACCTGCTATTACCTCCGCTGCCTATAACGCGTCGACCGGCGCCCTCGTAGTCACCGGGTCCGGACTTACCCGCCGGGACGGTGCCGCCAACGATATCGATGCCGTAAAATTTACCGTCACCGCTGAAGGCGGCGAAACATACAACCTTACCTCCGCTACCTCCGATGTTGAAATCACCGGCGGAACACAATTCACTTTGACCGTTGCCGGGGCAGACAAGACCGCTCTCGACCTCATCATCAACAAAAACGGAGTATCGTCAACCGGCGGGACAGCCTACAACCTGGCCGCCGCGGAAGACTGGGCGAGAGGCGCTGACGCCGCCCTTACCATTACCGATACGGCCGGTAACGCTATCAGTGTCAGCAGCGTGCCTGTTCCTGTCATCGCCTCCGCAGCATTTGAACGGACCGCCGGCATTCTCGTCGTGACCGGAACAGGCTTCACGAAGAAAGCCGGGGCGGCGAACGATATCGATGCCTCGAAATTCACTTTCACCGGTGAAGGCGGAGCGTCCTATACGCTCGTCGGGACACCGGATGTCGAAATCGATTCCGGCACTCAGTTTACCATTACCCTTGACGCCACTGATAGAACCCAGGTCGCCTTGCTGCTGAATAAAGCCGGGACACAATCGATCGATAACACCGTGTATAACCTCCGCGCTGCGGAAGACTGGGCGGCAGGCACCGACCCGGCGATTGTCATTGTCGATGCCGCCACGCCGGTAACCGTGACGATTGCCGTACCCGAAATCATCGTTACCTGCGGAGGCACGGAAATTGTTAACGGTGGAGAGTACGGATTCGGTAGCCGCACGACCGGCACCAGTACGAATGCTGTTTTTACCATCAACAACACCGGCACCTGGCCGCTCGATATCACCGTGCCTGTCCTCATCAGCGGGGCCAATGCTGCCGATTTCAGTATCACTGCCCAGCCGGTTTCGCCGGTTGCCGTTTCCGGTAATACCGCGCTCACCGTGCGGTTTACCCCCGCGAGCGCCGGTTTCAAAACGGCGGTTATCAGCATCGTCAATGATGATTCTGATGAAAATCCGTATGATATCACTGTCAACGGGACAGGCGTAACGCCGCCTTCGAACGGCGGCGGATATACGCCTCCTGCACCTTCATCCACGCCGCCTCCTGAACCGGAAGAGGAAGAAGATACCCGCCCTGTTGCGGAAATCGATGAACCGGAAGCCCGGGACTCCGAGGGCAATACGCTCGAAATCACCGGTAACCGGATAACCATGTCCGGCGAAGACGACACGCTCCGGATAACCATTCCGGTTGCTCTGAAAGAAGGAGCAACGCTGGGCTCGTTCACGGATGCCTCCGGTATCAGGTTCGAAGACAATAAACTGATTATTCCTGCGTCTTCGGTAACCGGTAACGGGACATCCATGCTGCAGGGAGAAGATGAAAACGGCAGCCTCCCGACGGAAATAATCATCGAAACCGGTGAGATGACCGGGAGCGGTGATTCAGCCGGCGCCGAAGTGAAGTCCATTACATCGAATACCGCTTTTACCGGAAAAGACTTCAGCGCCGAAGACCCTGCCCTCGGTGACGTCGCCAGTAAAGTGAGTCTGGAACTCAATACCCTGCCGGAAGGCGCAAACATAAAAGTAACCACCTCACGGCAGGCCGACCCCGAAGCGGACAGCGCTTTCCAGCTCGCCGCCGCCAACGCCGGGATGGAGAATATATCGATTGCCTATACCATCAATATTGAGAAGACCAATCTTCAGAACGGTACTGATATCGAAAGCGCCTCGATTACCATGGTTGCCGGACGGGAATGGGTTGAAGCCAACGGCGGCATCGATGCCGTCCGCATCATCCGCTATGATAACGAGACCGGAACGACCCAGGTGCTCGAAACCCGCTTCCTGGGGTATGATAACCAGGGCCGGGCAATCTTCGAAGGCATATCTCCGGACGGGCTTTCGGTCTTCGGTCTCTTCGGTACCAGAGGTCTAGAGAATCCTGAAACGGACGAGACTGAACCTGAAATCACCGATACTGAAGAACCGGCTGACCCGGTTGATGAAAATCCGGAAGATAATGCTCCGCCGGTGGAAGGCGGTATGCCTGCCGTCTGGTGGTGGATAATCGGCCTGGCCGCCGCAGGAGCACTTTCCTTCCTCGTGTGGTATATCTATAACAAAAAGAAAACTGCCTGATTCATCCGTTTAACGACTCGCAAGCGCGGCACGGAATATCCGTGCCGCGCTTTTTCTGTGTCCGACCCCGTTATGCGTTACCTCGGAAATAAGAATGACAAAGAATCCGGTAACTATTGTAAACAAGAATAAAAAGGAATAAAGTGAGATTGCTATTTGTCACACGCATGAATCGATTGATTTTGTCGTACACTTGGTTTTGTGCGTTTTAGCTTTTCTCTTTTTCGCTTTAACCCTTTTTGGTTTTCCCGGTTATTCATGGCATCTTTCCGTGTGCGAAAAATGCGAAGCCGTTCAATGGGTTACTGTGTTGGTGACCGGAGAAAGAGGAACCATATAAAACGGTTGCAACAGGACAGCTTTTTGGCAGACTGAAACTCGGCTGCCGGATAACCTGCTTCCACCGACATCGAAAGACATTCGTATTCAATAACTTGACAAGGAGACCTCACGAGCATGCATCACATCCAGACACTGGTAAAAACCATCATCGTTATTATGGCAGTCGTAACAATTCAGCTTGCCGGACTATCGGTTACGGCCATGGCCGAAACGAAATGTGAAAACGAAAATGAAAACATCATAGTACAAAAAGTCAGCGCGGTGAACATAGATGATGAGGGAAATAGAGTGACGGCGGATGCAAACAGTAAGATTGTTGCGGCAGGGCATACGCAAAGCACAGATACAAGGTATGACGAAGCTTTTACCCGGATAAATACGGATGGAATCTTCGATACTCCGAGAGGGGTTTCCTCAAATCCTGCTCCGATCGTAACCTCAGTCAACCCTGCAAGCGGCCCAACGGCAGGAGGCACCGGCGTCACCATTACCGGAACGAGCTTCACCGGAACTACGAGCGTTAAATTCGGGAATACTCCCGCCGCCAGCTATACCATTGACTCTGAAACGCAAATCACTGTCATAGCTCCGGCAGGCAATGCCGGAACAGTGGATGTGACGATAACCACAACCAACGGCGCCAGCGCCACCAGCGCGGCAGATCAATTTACTTATTTGGTTCCGATAACCTGGGATTTCAGCAATTGTACGCATGATAGCACGACATATATTGCTACTTCGACAGGGGAATCCGGCAACGCTGCCGTTTCAGGGATTGCCTCACAGACCGGCGGTGCCAGCCCCACGGATCAAGGCGCGTATATAATGACACGCTATATGGGTAACGATAAATATCCATACATAGATATTACGACATCCCAACTTATCTTTCTCAATAATATCGCTTTTACCCATAACCACAACCATAATTTTTCGTGGGATACAGATTACCAGATTCAGATGCAGATTCAATCCGGCGGCAGTTGGGTTAATCTGGGAAATCCCTTAACCGTAAATTCGGCCAATCACGCTACGACCAATCTTATTGATCTGGGTTCCTACCCAATTAGTTCGGGAACATCCCGAATCCGCTGGTATGCCAGCGGATTCGACCCTGGATATTCAAATACGGGAGCCGATTATTTTGAACTCAATTACATCGTCCTGAATCCACCCTCACCGACAATTAGCAGTATCTCTCCTGCCTGTGGACCAACCGCAGGCAGCACCAGTGTCACTGTGACTGGTACCGGTTTTTATGGAGGAGGCTCATCCCCCGCTGTCAGTTCTGTTAAATTCGGTTCTACAGCGGGTACCGGTCTCTCAGTAACCTCGGATACTTCGCTCACCATTATCTCGCCGGCGGGTAGTGCCGGAATGGTGGATATCACGATTACTACAGTCGGCGGCACCAGCGCTACCGGAACCGCCGACCGGTTTACCTATAACAGTGTTCCTGTTCTCTCAGGAATTGAATTGACGGACCTGGCATTTACTATCGGCGATTCTCCCGCCGACATCACCTCCACCATTACCGGCTCGGATGGAGACAATACTGCATGGGCTTTCGCAACCGTCAGTTTTATCGCCAACTACCAGACCGGTAAGGACTTCTTTGGTTTTAATAATGATTTTACGACCATGGGTAATATCTCCGGAACCCATAATTCCACAACCGGTGAACTGACCCTGATCAGTTCCGGTGCGACGGCTACTATCGCCGAATGGATAAGCGCTCTCCGCAACGTCAAATACAGTAATACTGATATCACCTCATCCGGAGCTACCCGGACAGTTTCTTTTACGGTTAGTGACGGGGCTTATAATTCAAATAGCGTGACCCGCGACATAGCAATTACCATCCCGGCTCCGGAAATATGTGTCAAAGGTAATTCCGTAGATATCTCCAGCGGCGATGCAACACCTTCAGTAACTGACTGGACAGATTTTAGCAATGCTGATATAGACAGCGGATCAGTCGCCCGCATTTTCACCATTTGTAATACCGGCAATGCTGTTCTTAATCTCACCGGCGATTCTCCGTATGTGACCATCACCGGCCATACAGCCGATTTTACGGTCTCAGGCATTCCCTCAAATTCTATCGCCGCTGCTGGAACCGCGACTTTTGAGGTTACCTTCAATCCTTCGTCAACAGGGATAAGAACGGCTGTCATCTCCATTGGTAGTAATGATGCCGATGAAAACCCCTATACCTTTACCGTACAGGGAACCGGTACGGGAATATTGACCGTCACCGGCATTACCGCAAATGATAAAGTCTACGATGGAACGACAACCGCTGCCCTCGATACCTCCGGTGCTTCACTGGTCGGTCTTGTCGGCGGCGATGATGTTACCCTCGTCTCCGGCTCGGCCGCCGGTACCTTCGATTCGAAAAACATCGGCACCGGTAAGCCGGTCACGATAACCGGCCTGACCCTGAACGGGGCTGCTAAAAATTACTATACCCTCACCCAGCCGTCGACGACTGCCGATATTACCCCGAAAGCACTGACCGTCACTGCCGCCGGGACCAACAAGGTGTACGACGGAACGACTGCTGCGACGGTCACCCTCTCCAATGATCGGGTCGCCGGGGACACCCTGACCGCGTCATACACAACGGC
The DNA here is from genome assembly GCA_964433075.1 of uncultured Dehalococcoidales bacterium. Lineage (GTDB taxonomy): Bacteria > Chloroflexota > Dehalococcoidia > Dehalococcoidales > UBA2162 > MGML01. The sequence continues at coordinate 815 of CAYSQK010000121.1, read as the reverse complement.
TGCCTTCGCTGATAAACACGCCGGTAGCGGAAAAACGGTCAATGTTACCGGCATCTCGATAAGCGGTACCGATGCCGGGAACTACAACCTGGCCTCGACCACCACTACAACCACGGGTGCTATCACCGCCCGGCCGATTACCGTAACGGCGGTCACCGATACGAAGATTTACGACGGCGATGTTTCTTCATCCGGAATACCGACATTAACCTCCGGTTCGCTTACCCCCGATGACACCGTCACATGGACACAGTCGTTCGATACAAAGAACGTTGCCACCAATAAAATGGTCACACCGGCAGGAACCGTCAATGATGGTAACTCCGGCAGTAACTACAACGTGACGTATACCCCGGTTACGACCGGCACAATCACTGCTGAAACCCTGACCGTAACCGGCATTACCGCTGCGAATAAAGTTTATGACGGGAATACCGGGGCGGTAATCGATGCGAACAGTTCTTCGCTCGTCGGTGTAATCGGGAGTGAAAACGTTACCCTGAATACTTCTACCGCCTCCGGCAACTTCACCGATAAAACAGTCGGAACCGGTAAAACGGTCAATGTTTCAGGGCTGTCCCTCGACGGCGCCGATAAAACGAATTATTCGCTTGCCCAGCCGTCGACGACCGCTGATATCACCGTTAAAGGCCTGACCGTTACCGGCATTACCGCAAACGATAAGGTTTATGACGGGACGACGACTGCCTCCCTCGTTACCGGCAGCGCCTCGCTTGTCGGCGCCGTGGTGACTGATGACGTTACCCTCGTCACCGGCTCGGCCGCCGGCACCTTCGATACGAAAACCATCGGCA
>CAYSQK010000120.1:0-6145 GCA_964433075.1 uncultured Dehalococcoidales bacterium | reverse complement strand
ATGAATAATCAAAAACAATCCGTTAACTACGGTAACTGGGTAGCCCTGAAGTTCATCTATATCCCCGCCGTCCTGGCCGTTATTTTTTCAGGACTGTCATTCATCTCACCGTTTTTCCTCATCGGAACGGTCTTTTTCCTTGTACCTGCCGTCTACTTTATTTATGCGTATCGTCAGTTTTCACCGTCCGGCGGCAATCTCCAGGAAAAGTTACGAAACACCATATTCGGGCAACTGGACTGGAATGGAAACGGCATCCTGCTGGACATCGGCTGCGGTAATGGCGCCCTCACTGTTGAGGCTGCTAAAAAGTACCCGCAGGCACGGGTGACAGGGATCGATTACTGGGGAGGTAAGTGGGCTTATTCGAAAGAGTCATGTGAAGAGAATGCACGGATTGCCGGGGTTTCGGAACGAACGCTGTTTCAGAAAGCCGGTGCAGCAAAGCTTCCCTTTGCCGATTGCTCGTTTGACGCTGCTATCAGTAATTTTGTCTTTCACGAAGTACAGGATGTAAAAGACAAAAGAGTTGTTCTGAAAGAAGCCCTGAGAATAGTGAAAAAAGACGGATTATTCGTATTTCAGGACCTGTTTTTCTGGAAGGCGGTGTACGGCGAACCGGAGGATTTACTGGCGGCAGTTCGGAGTTGGGGCATTCAGGAAGTCAACCTCCTCGATACCAGACACCAGCCCTTCATACCCGCGCTGATGAAACTGCCCTTTATGGTCGGACAAATCGGCATCCTCTACGGCAGGAAATAAACGCCTGAGGTCACAGGCTGAAGTATGTTGTTCCGGATACCTGTCGCAGGTAGGTGAACGCAGGCACGTAAAACCATGCACCACCACGCTGTCTGTTCAGCCGGAATATCGTTCAAAACCATTTCTCATTTCTCAATCGGTGTAACACCGATTTCATCCAGCCATTCCCGGACTAATTCCTTTACCCGGTCGTCTCTGTATTTGAACCAGCGCGCTTCCTCTTCAGGGTAATCGAGGAGCACGTCCTTGAACCGCCTGAAAGCTCCTCTTCCCCGAATCGATTTCTCCAGCAACCTCGCCAGGCGCTCATTGTCCAGAGTATCGATGAAATCTTCCATCAACTGCCATGCCTCATCCGAATCCATTTTCGGTACCGGTTGATATCGTTCTTCATCTTCCTCGATTTCATCCTTGCTTATTCCGTTAATTTCATTGTCCCCATAATCGGAGAAATAGAGTTGCTCCCCCGTTTCCATATCGAGGTACGTGATGCTGTCGTATGAACTTTGTTCCATGGCACTGCACAGAAAATCCATTTCGATTTTCAATGATTTTTTCTCGTTCATAATCGTTCCTGCCGTTTTTTCTGATTATATAACGAATCATTACTGCGGGTTAACATCACGTATTCACTCATCTAAAATGTTACTAAATTCGTATTCAGTTATCACTGGCCTTCTTACCGTTTCAGAGAATAACGTCATCTTATCCCTCGTCCACGCCTTCTTATCCGCCATTTCAGACCTTTTACAGGAATTTCGGTACGTATTCCCTCCCCGCACCCTATACTGGTCTCATCAGTATATGAGGGAGTTGACACATGAAACGGATAAAAAAAAGGTACAGTATCCCGGCAGCTTTCGCTTTTCTTGTATTGGCAGGATTTCTGGTGCTCAGCATCATGAACCGGCCTCTCTCAAAAGAAACCATGAACAGCCTTATCGATAAAAAACTTGAGAAAATGGTTGAATCGCATGATGAAATTTCCAGCGCCGTCCTGACCATCTACTCGGATACCCGGCACCTTAACGAAACGTACGCTGCCGGATATACCGGCGAAAATCTGTCCGAGCCGGTCACAGTCGAGCACCCCTGGTATTCAGCAAGCATCGGTAAAACCTTCACCGCTTCTCTGATTGGTATCCTCTGCGAGCAGGGAAGAATCGGGCTGGATGACCCGATATCCCGATATCTCGACGGCAATTTGCTCGAAGGATTATTTGTCTTCGGAGGAACTGATTACAGTAACAGGGTGACCGTCCGGCACCTCCTCGCCCATATCTCGGGAATCGGCGACTACTACGAAGACCCGGTTATTCACGGCGATACCATGACCGAACGATTGAAGAGCCAGCCGGACAAGGTATGGACACCCCTCGAACTGGTCGCTTTCACCAGGGAATATCAGCCGGCCGTATCCGCACCCGGAGACACCTTTCATTATTCGGATACCGGCTATATCCTTCTCGGTTTTATCATAGAAAAAGTAACCGGACAGGAATTCCATGAGGTCATGCATGAAAATATTCTCGACCCGCTGGACATGGATGACACGTACGTCGTATTCAAATCGAAGCCGGTAATTCCCCAAAAACTGGATATCCTCGAGGTGTATATCGATGGGATTGATTTCTCGGACACGAATATTTTAAGCTTCGACTGGTCGGGCGGGGGCCTGATAACGACGATGTCCGACCTTCTGAAATTCAGTAAGGCGTTGCACGGAGGGAAGATAGTCAGTGCCGATACACTGGCTATGATGACTGACTTTCGTCATGAATACGACACCGGAGTGCATTACGGACTGGGCATGATGGAATTTCGCTTCGGTGAATTCTCGCCTTTTTTGAAAGGCCTGCCGGATATCTGCGGTGGGGTGGGTTCGACTTCTGCCTTTATGATGTATGATACAATGAATGATATTCATATCATTGCGAATTTCGGTTCGGTCGGCTTCATGGAGGAAAGCGTTCCCTTCTTAGCCGATGTACTGATGACGGTAGACCGGCTGAGAGAATGACGCAGGCTGGAGACTATGGATATTCAGTTACTTTGTTCTGACACCGTGAAAGAAAAAATAGGCAGGACTCTCGCTAAAACTGATATTCACCTTGCAGAAGAAGCAAAGATTGTCATGGTCGAGCGCGGTTTCGCCGTCCCGGCTGAAAAAATAGCCGTGGTATTCGAATCATTAGATTACCTTGAAGCGCTTGATTTGCTCCTGAAATACGCTGAATCGGACCATACCGGCCTTCAGGTAATTACCGGTTTCTCGAACAACCGGTATTCGCTGATTCCGGTCGCCGACATATATCACATCGATGCCCACGGGTCCGAAATAACCTGCTGCACGGCCAAAGAAACGTACTACCTGAAAAACACCCTTCAGTATTATGAAGGCACCCTGAACAACCGCGGAATAATGCGAATAAACAAATCCCAGCTTGTCAATATCATGAATGTCAGGGAAATAATACCCTGGTTCAATGCCCGTCTGGTACTGGGTATGAAAAACGGTACGGAACTGGAAGTTTCAAAATACTACGCGAAGTTTTTAAGAAAAACACTGATTATGTAGGGGCAGACATATGCTGGAGAAAATTGAGACGAAAAACATTCTGTTTTCATTCGTAATAGGTGCCCTTATCGGCCTTATCGCTCAACTGGCTTTGAACACCGTTTCCGGTATCGGCGCTCTCATGCTGTGGTTCCTTATCGGAGGCGCCATCGGCCTCGTTGCCGGAACAGCTATCGAGTTCGTCATGGCAGTTCTCCCCGTCACCATTGCCAGACCGGTCACGTATTTCCTCCTCAACAATCTGGTCGCTTTGTTTTTTACGGCTGTTGCCGTCATCGCTTTATACTGCTTCGGAATTGAAAATTTTTCCGGAACCGACCTTGCGGTTGTCCTCGCCATTGCCGTTGTCATCGTTATCATGGCAAACGGTTTACATTACTACAAATACAGGAAACTGAATAAAAACCTGGTATCCTATATTGAAAAAAACAAAAAAACGAACGGGTAAAAGCCTCCCGCCTGAGTTACACACCAGCTTCGTTTAGTGTATGATGACAGGTAATTCTCTCTGAAATGTGAGCGGACGTAACCCACCAATATATTCCTTGTCCGATCCGTCCGACTCCCTCGCGTCAACTGTAAACTGTCTACTGTAAACTGTAAACTGTAAACTACCCTTTCCCCCTCACTTCCCCTGTCGCCCTGTACATCCTCACGTAACTCTCCCTGTTCACCGGATGAGTGCTGTAATTCGCCTCCTCGAAGCCGATGATAACGTTCCTGAGACTTTCTCTCGAAACCTCCTCGAGCTTTCCGGCAAGTATCTCCTCCACCTCCCTCGGCGTCATATCACGGGTTATTTCTCTATCCGTCAGGTTCAACTCCTCCAGCATCTCACCGAACAGCCGCACCATCTCCTCCCGGTAATCGACGATGTGTATCGTCCGCCAGCTCGATATGACTTTTCCCATTCCGGCCTCTTTATATGACGCCGTTATACGGTATTCGCCTTTTTCATCGTACTCGTGAGACAACTGCGGTGAGCCCTCACTGCCGGTGTCCACCTCGCTGCCGTCTCCGTCTCCCCAGATGACAACGCCCGCTTGCGAAAGCAGCCGATTCTGATTCCTGTCTCTGAACATTATTGAAACAGCAATCGATTCCTTGACTCCCCATACATCCGGGAATGATTCTTCGATATCGGAAAACGTAACGGAAACCCGTGTTGTATTCCCGCCGATTTCAGGTTGTTTCTTTTCGACTCGTTTGACTCCCTCCGAATCGATTATGGTATTTACCTGTTCCTTTTCACCTTTGACTTTCCGTTTGGAGCGTTGTATATACCACCATGTGCTGATACCGATAATTATCATGACCAGCCCGGAAACCAGCCAGACCCACCAGTAACTGGTTTCCCGTTTTTTCAGGAATTCGGAAGGACAATCGGTATACCCTCCGACACTGCTGAAATATACCTCTATCGGCTCGTTTCTGTTGACTGGAGTGATGATTTCATCATGAAAAGCGCAATCTATTCGGTAACATAACTCATTCTCATCGAGCGGCACATCGAATGAAAAATAACCTCCGTCTCCCGTTTTAACGTCGAGGTCTTCGGTTACCGTCTCATTTTCATAGAAATGAAATATCGTGACCATGATGGTACGTCCTGTCAAACCGCCTCTCCATAACGGCACAGGAGGAAAAGCGTCTTTCGGAGGCTCATCTCCATATAACAAGTACCCTGATGCAGTAACAACGTTTTTATTGTCGGTATGATTTTCTACGTGGATACTGCCGAATCCCCAGCTTCTTTCGATGGGCGGGTACGTATCTTCATCCCAAATCTGGGTAACATAGATAATCGGCATACCTCGTTGCGAACAACCCCAGATGAGTTTTTCGCAACTGATATTGTTAAAAGAAGGAACAATGACCGGCAGCGCAATGAAGATAAGAGCGGTAATCAGCATTACCGCCATCCCCAGCAGTATCGTTTTTACCGTCGCCGGTTTCATCGCCTCGTCTCCACTACCGGTTTATTTTTCGCGGGTAGCCTGTCTCCCCATAACCAGCCAGTAGATGAACCCTCCCAGTAATAGAATTGCCGAAAACCCGAAGACAAGGATACTCCAGGGATACATCGTGAGAATGTCCGCAAGGGGCGGCTGTACCAGTTTCAGAATAACAATGAAGATAACCGAAATAGCAACGCCGGTTCCCAGCAGGGCACCTCCGGTTCGAATATTCCTTTCCGTGACAAATTCGGCTTCATTAGCATCGATTTCACCCTCTGACATGGCAGAGTAATCACGGGACAGATTATTCAGGAGCGACAGAGCGATGTATCCTGAAATGAGGACCAAACCAACGACCGTGATGACGGTAAACGCCAGGAGCGGCTCACTGTCTCCCCATACCTTGACCGGATTGTTCGTTCCGCCTGAAAATGAACGGACGCCGATGTCGATGATGCTGTGGCTGAGTATCCCGGTCAGCGCCGCGAAAATGGTGAGCAGTAAAAATGGCAGAGCTCCCATTTTTGGGAAGACGATTGAAAGCGCCCCGACTCCTGCCAGCCCGATAAATACCGCCGCCGTCCATAAACCGGTATACGGGGACAGACTGAACGAAGCCGCCCCGCTCATTAGGAATATCAGCACCGCTTGTATCAGAATGATTGTCCGGTTTCGGTTCTTCATCGTCTCATCCTCCCCGCCAGCACCGAATGGAATGACTGTTTACCCGGATTCCATTCCATGATGGTCACGCCGGTCCGTCTCATTTTATGGAGCACCGGCCGCTAACGCAGATTCATCATCACCGGCAGATGGCTTTCATAATCGTCCGGCGCCGGTATCAAAT
>CAYSQK010000119.1:0-6146 GCA_964433075.1 uncultured Dehalococcoidales bacterium | reverse complement strand
ATCGGCTATGACTCGGTTTTCTTCTCCCGAACCCGCGCCTGTTTTCGTGCTTGAGCTTCACGATTACGCCTTTTATCGTCTTCTGTCTCCAGTATCAACGGCGGGACAGGCCGCGGTTTGCCGTCCTTGTCGAGGGCAACAAACGTCAGATAAGCAGAGGCGGTGTGTCTGACTTCTCCGGTGAAAACATTCTCGGCTTCGACTCTCACACCGACTTCCATGGAGGTGATTCCCGTCAGGTTCAGACAGGCTTTGAATGTCACAAGGTCGCCGACGAATACCGGGAAATGAAAATCAAGCCGGTCAATCGAAGCTGTTACCGTGTTCGAGCGTGTGTGCCTGTTGGCAACCAGTCCGCCGGCCGTATCGATAAGTTTCATAATGACTCCGCCGTGGACGTTCCCGGCAGGATTCGTGTCCTGCGGCATCATCATCTGCGATACGATAACCTGGCTTTCTCTGGCTGTTTTCCCCTCCATGATATCGGCTCCTTCTTAGAGGTGGTGAGTAAAAAAACGGATAAAAAATGGTGGCAACGAGTGGATTCGGACCACTGACCAAGGGCTTATGAGTCCCCTGCTCTACCACTGAGCTACGTTGCCACGAAATCTATTGTAGCTATTCACAAGCTTGAGTGTCAAGCATTCAAGCCCGTCTTTTTGTTTTTTACAGCCTCATGAGCGGCAGATGTCACTACCTGAATGGTTCTAAAATTTGTGATACTCTTTAAAAATGGATTGTGCTAGAATGAATGAAGTTAATTTGTGTATCGTTCGATTGTCGGGAAAGGCCTGATACCATGTCAACACTGAAACAAAGGAAAAAAGTCGTGGTGCCCGTCGAGGAAAACAGGAAAGTTCCCAGTATCGAAACCATAGCATGGGGAGATATAATCTGGACCGATATCGAGAACCCGACCGAGAAAGAAATGGAGTATCTTTCTTCCCGATACCCTTTCCACCCTCTTGATCTCGATGACTGTCTCAGCCGTATTCAGCGACCGAAAATCGATGAATACAAGGAATACCTCTTCCTTGTTCTCCATTTTCCGGTGTTCAACCCTGACGCTCGGGTGACGACGCCGAGTCAGGTTGCGGTTTTCATCAGTGAAGATTACCTGATTACGCTACACAGCGGTGACCTGAAACCGCTGGTCAAACTCTTCAGGGATTGCGAACTGAATGAAGAAACACGCGAAGAGCATTTTGCTTCAGGGACGGGTTTTCTCCTCTACCGCATCATCGACCGGCTGGTTGATTACTGCCTGCCGATACTCAGTAAGATAGGCGATAACATCGAAAAAGTCGAAGACCAGATATTCACAACGGGCATTCCCCGCGGGATTCGGGAGATATCGACCCTGCGCCGCGACGTTATTTCTTTCCGCCGTATTATCTGGCCGATGCGCTCTGTTATCACCCGTCTTGGTTCAAAGATTTACCGGTTTACCACGGCGGACCTGACGGTATATTTCGGTGATATGATCGACCACCTGGACAGGATATGGGACGGGCTGGATGAGTACAAGGAAATCGTCGAGGGGCTGAACGATACGCACGATTCTGTGGCGACGAACCGGACAAATGAAGTCATTCGAATGCTGACGGTTATTGCCACCATCATGCTGCCTATCACCGTTGTTGCCAGTATCTTCGGGATGAATATCCCTCTCGGCATATTCGCGGATTCTCCGTACGCAGCGGTGTATGTCACGCTCATCTGTGCGGTGATAATCGGCGGCATGCTGTGGTTTTTCAGACGGCACAACTGGATTTAGTTTCAGACTTTCCCCCGATTGGAGTTAACTGAATCATGCGGATTTCACATCGCTTTCTCTTTATTGCGGCTGTTTTTCTGACCTGTCTCATTACATCGAATACCATCGCCGTGAAAGTTGTCAGTTTCGGTTCGTTCGTTCTGCCGGCAGCAATTTTTGTTTTTCCCCTCAGTTATTTGTTCGGCGATATCATCACCGAGGTATACGGGTATACGTGGTCCAGAAGAGTTATCTGGATTGGATTTGTGTGTAATTGTATTTTTGTTTTTTTTACCTGGGTCGGACAGTATATGCCGGCAGCGCCGTTCTGGAGCGGACAGGATGCTTACCAGGCAATATTCAGTTACACCCCCAGGCTGCTGGCCTCGTCCTTCCTCGGTTATCTGGCCGGTTCTTTCGTTAATTCATATATTCTTGCCAGAATGAAAGTGGTTACCCGGGGGCGCTGGTTGTGGAGCCGGACGATCGCTTCGACCATTGTCGGTGAAGGTCTCGATACGGCGATATTTATCCTTTTCGCCTATTGGGGTACGCCGGTATTCTCTCCGATAATGATATTGAATCACTGGCTGGTCAAGGTGGGTATCGAAGTCGTCCTGACGCCGCTTACGTACCTCGTTGTCAATTCCCTGAAGAAGAAAGAATCGATGGATCCCTATGACACGGAGACCAATTTCTCTCCGTTTTCGATGAAAATTGAATAACGGTGTCGCGGAGTATTATCAATGAAAGTAAAAATTCTCGGAGCCCATAATTGTGAAACACGAGAGTACCGGCATACCTGTCTGGTTGTCGATGATGTACTCGCTCTGGATGCAGGGAGCTTGACGGCCAGTCTCTCGATGGATGAGCAGAAAGCGTTGCAAGCGGTATTGCTTACCCACCAGCACTACGACCATATTCGCGATGTTATAGCGTTAGGGACGAACGTGTTCCATTCCGGGTTGCGGACTGACATATTTACGACGTCCTGCGTCTCGGAAATCCTGGAAACCCATTTCTTTTCGAGCGGTATTTACCGAAATCTTGCGGCGGTACCGGAACAGAATCCGACGCTGGGGATGAATATCATCGAACCGGGCGTTTCTTTTTCTGTTGCCGGATATGATATTGAAGCGGTACCGGTCAAACATTCCGCATATACGGTAGGATACAAAGTCAGCGGAGAAGACGGAGGCCAGATATTCTACACGTCCGATACCGGTCCCGGTTTATCAGGGTGCTGGGAGCGGGTCAGTCCAAAGCTGCTGATTATCGAGGTAACCGAATCTAACCGCAGTACCGAAACAATGAGAAATGTCGGGCATCTTACGCCGGCGCTGCTTGAGGAAGAACTGGTTTCTTTTCAAAAAATAAGAGGATATGTTCCGGATATAGTGACCGTTCATATGAGTCCGGACAGAGAATACGAAATCGTCAAGGAACTCATAGACGTATCACACAGAATGAGGTGCAGTATCATTCCGGGGTTCGAAGGGATGGAGATAGCCCTTTAAACTGAACCTCGATGATGTCTTGACCGTGAATACGGATATTGTTACACTCACATTACTTCAATATGAAAATAGTAACTGCAGAACAGATGACGAACATAGACCTGAGGTGTATCGAAAGCGGTACGCCAGCAGCCGTTCTCATGGAAAATGCCGGCACGGCAGTGGCGGAGCATATCATTAAAACGGAAGGTGATATTGGCGGAAAAAACGTGGTTATCCTTGCCGGACCCGGTAATAACGGCGGGGACGGACTGGTTGCCGCCCGATATCTCCATGCCCGGAAGGCTGACGTTTCCCTGTTCCTCTTCGGGAAACAGCGTGAAAATGATGCTAATTTGAATGCAGCCCGTGAACGGGGCATGCGGATTGTTGAAATGACCGGTGAAGAAGACCTTGTGACGTTCAGTTCGATAGTACTGACTTCCGACATACTGATAGACGCTCTTCTCGGCACGGGCAATAAACGCCCTCTCGGCGGACTTATAAAAAAATCCCTGGAATTGGTGAAATCGATTCGCGAGGGAGGAAAGCCGATTCACATTTTCGCGGTTGATGTGCCCACGGGATTGAATGCCGATACGGGCGATGTTGATGAAGCCTGCCTGTACGCTGACGAAACTATTACCCTGGCGGCTCCTAAAGTCGGGTTATACCATCTTCCCGGAGCCGAACGAGTCGGGCGAATTACCGTCGTTGACATCGGTATTCCTGAGAAATTTTTCAACGACATAGCCGTAGAGGTGAATACCCGGGAAAAAGTCAGGCAGCTTCTTCCGAAGAGACCGCTCGTTTCCAGTAAGGGGACCTTCGGGAAAGTTCTTGTCATAGCCGGGTCGAAAAACTATATCGGCGCAGCTTTTCTCGCGTGCTCAGGAGCAATGCGGACCGGTGCCGGTCTGGTTACTCTGGCTACGGCCGCCAGCCTTCACCCGATACTCGCCTCGATGGCACCGGAAGTCACTCATTTGCCGTTACCTGAATCCGAACCCGGGATAATCTCACCGGAAGCGGTCAAAACGATACTCGAAGAGGTGAAAAAGTACGACTCACTCCTTATCGGTTGCGGGCTTGGACAAAGCATGTCGGTCAGGGATTTCGTCAAAACACTGCTGCTGGAGAACAGCCCTGATTTGCCGGTTACTGTTATCGACGCGGACGGTCTCAACGCTCTTGCAGAAGTGCCTGAATGGTGGCGAAGGATACAATGCAATGGTATACTAACACCACACCCCGGTGAAATGGCGAGATTGACAGGCCGGACAGTCGAAGAAATTCAGCACAACCGGCTCGATGTCGCCAAAGCGTCAGCCGATACATGGAAGAAAACAATTATTCTCAAAGGCGCCTATACGGTTATCGCTTCGCCCGGTGCTGCTTCAGTGATTAACCCGGCGGCGAACCCCGGGTTAGCCTCAGCCGGAACGGGGGATGTCCTGGCCGGTGCGATTGCCGGTTTTCTCGCGCAGGGAGCCAAAGCATATAGTGCCGCGGTGTGCGGTGTGTATATTCACGCTGAGGCTGGTGAAATGGTAAAATCAATAACAGGGGATACGGGGATGATTGCTTCGGATTTGCTGCCAAAGCTTCCGATAGTGATAAACAAAGTAAAAAAACTCATGGATCAGGGTGGAGAACGTCAATGCTGCTAGCGATAGATACCGGGAACACGAATGTAAAAATCGGGATTTTCGAAGGCAACCGGATTCGTGCTTCATGGGCAATTTATACGAGAATCAATCAAACTGCTGATGAGTATGCAGTGATGCTCCTCAATATGCTGAAAAATCAGGGTATTGATACGCAAGATATCAGCGATGTTGCGATAAGCTGTGTCGTTCCGCCGCTGCGAAGAACGCTCAATCAATTGTTCGAGCGCTATTTCAATCTGAAACCGCTCATGGTCGGGCCCGGGATAAAAACCGGTATCAGGATACGTATGGACAATCCACGGGAGGTTGGCTCTGACCGCATTGCGAATGCGACCGCCGCCCACCATATATATAAAGGTACGGTTATTGTTGTGGCAATGGGGACAGCGACTGCTTTCGATACGGTTTCGAAAGCGGGAGACTACCTTGGCGGTGCGGTTGCCCCGGGTATAGCCATTTCTGCAGAAGCCCTGTTCGAACGAACGGCGGCGTTACCGCGAGTTGAATTCATACGTCCGAAATCGGCTATCGGCACCAATACAATCGCGGCGATTCAGTCCGGACTTATCTTCGGGTATGCCGGATTGATTGAGGGAGTCGTGTCGAGAATTCAGGAAGAACTCGAAGAGAAAGCCACGGTAGTCGCTACCGGAGGCTATGCCGACCTTATTGCCGACGAAACGAAAATCATCAATGTCGTGAATCCGGATTTAACTTTGATGGGGTTAAAAATTCTCTTTGACATGAATAAATAGTAACTCCTCATCGTGCTGGAGGCGTAAATGAGTCAGAAAAAGGTAGTCGTACTTGGTGTAACCGGAGGGATTGCCGCCTATAAAGCTGCGGATATTGCCAGCAAGCTGGTACAGGCCGGGCTGACGGTGAAGACCATCATGACGAAAGAAGCTGCCGAATTTATCACGCCGTTGACCTTTCGCAATTTGACCGGGCAGCCGGTTGTAACGTGCATGTTCGACCTTCAATCCGAATACAGTGTCGAACACGTGGCTCTGGCCGAAGAGGCAGCCGCGATAGTTATCGCCCCGGCAACAGCTAATATCATTGCCAAAATTGCCTGCGGTATCGCTGATGATTCATTGACCTGTACCGTGCTGGCGACGCAATCGCCGGTGATTGTCGCTCCTTCGATGAACGACAACATGTATAAGAACCCTGTTAGATCGGAAGAGCGTCGTGTAGGGAAAGAGTGTAGGATAGGGTGTA
>CAYSQK010000118.1:0-6186 GCA_964433075.1 uncultured Dehalococcoidales bacterium | reverse complement strand
AGATAATGAGCGGTGACTGGAGTTCAGACGTGTGCTCTTCCGATCTCGGACGCTTTCACCGCAGCAGCGTTCAGCCGAACCGAGGATACCGAAATCGACGCCGGCTTTCTTCAGAACGTCGGCGGTCGCCCGGGCCACTCTTTGAACGCCCGAATCATACGCCGGGACACAACAGGGAACGTAGAGAATATCCGTCCCTTTCGTAAACGTCTTGACATCAAGCCCCTTCGCCCAGTCAGCCCTGTTTTCTTCCGGTTCGCCGAACGGATTACCCGTACCCGAAATGTTTTTCATCGAGATTCGCAGTCCGTCCGGAATACCCCCGACGTTGTATTCGATAACGGCCCGGCGGAGAGACCTCATGACATCGATGATTTCGACCCCTCTCGGACACCTGTCAACGCAGAGTTTACAGGTCGCGCACATCCACACTTCTTCATTCTCGAAATCAATCAACCCCATTTGTCCCTGATGCATCAGACGCCGGACAATGAAGTTCTTCACCAGGTTCCAGGGGCACGTCGCTGTGCAGGTACCGCACTGGTAACAAAGTTTGAGCGGGTCTCCGCCTTCTTCTTTGATAAGGTCAATCACTTCAGGAAAGGGCGATAACGGCTCCACCTGTTTCTCTGCCTTTCGTTTCAACGTACTGCCGGGTACCGATATGTCATATTATCACATGGCGTTAATATTACGACACAATCATAATGACAGGTCACCAATTTTCTGTCAAGGAATACCCGGGATACGGACGATTTCCCTTACCTCCGGTTTTTGCCTACACCCGCATCGAAAGGCGTCTGTGTCGGTTTGACTGTTAATGAATCTTTATTAATCCGGTGTATTCTATTGTTAAAATATTTCTGCTGTTACCGTGCCGCGGATTGACTATTCCTTTCGTGTTTGGTAGTATTCTCGTGACAACAAATACACTTTATCCGGCATTTCCCGTTGACACTCCTGCCGTCATCCGGTTAACGGCCATTTATTAACAGCCATTATTCAGAATTGCAGAGCTGCCATTAACAGAGCTACCTGTCCGGGAGTAAAAAAATGAGATTCGGCGAAACCGGGTATAACCTTGAAATCGACCTTTCTACCGGAACCATCGAAAAAGTTGAATCTGACCCTGACACCGCCGGCCTCTATCTGGGAGGCCAGGGAAGCGCGGCGAAGATACTATGGGACAGAGTCCCGCCGGATGTCCATCCCTTCTCGGATGAAAATCTTCTGATATTCAGTACCGGGCTTCTCCACGGCACCTGCGTGCCGGGGGCAAACCGGCTTGCCGTCAACACCTTCTCTCCTCAGACCAATCTCCAGGCACATTCTCTCATGGGCAGTTATCTGGGGCCGGAAATCAAGTACGCCGGGTACGACAAAATTATCATCAGAGGAAAATCACCGGAACTCGTCTATCTCTGGGTTCATAACGATACTGTCGAACTGCGGGAAGCCGGACATCTGAAAGGTAAGGGCACCCGGGAGACGGCAACGCTGCTTCGCGAAGAACTCGCTCAGGAAAAAGCCCAGGTTGCGGCTATCGGCCTGGCGGGCGAGAATCGTGTTTTCACCGCATCCATCGACCATAGCGACGCCTCTGCCGCACGGGCAGGCGTCGGCGCCGTCATGGGGGATAAAAATCTGAAAGCCATCGCCGTCCGGGGTACCCAGGACATACGGGTCGCCCATCCCCAGGAACTGTTTACCATGTGCCAGGACCTGATAAAGTACATGGCAAAAAGCGCCAATGTCGGCGACTGGATGGCATCCGACGAAGACGACAGTTTTCACCATAACAATTTTGCCTGGGGGAACGCCCGTACCAGAAGGAAGAATTTCTGGAATCCGGCGCTTCAGGACCGGTGGACAAATCTGAAGTACGACCACATGGACCGTCAGACCGGCTGCTTCAATTGCCCGAAAAAATGCCACAACGTCATTTCCTGGCCGGGTCGCAAGCGGTTCTCCTATAAATGTTACGCCAAGGACACGTTCCACATGGCGGCTTTCCAGGAGCTCGATTTCAGCTACGAGATTCTGCCCATCGTTTCCGAATACGGACTCGATGCCTACTCGACTCCCCAGATAATCGCTTTTGCTCTCGAATTACTCGAAGCGGGCATTCTGTCCGGTACTGATTTTCCCGGTATGCCGGAAGACATCCGGGGGCGTTTTTACTACATTCTCGAAATGATTGTCAAAAGAGAAGGAATCGGTGACAAGCTTGCCAACGGCGTCTATCACGCCGCCCGCCAGATTGGCAACGGGGCGGAAGCATTCGACCATAATACCATCAAGAAGTTCGAACAACTGCCCATTAAACTGGGCAAACTGAACCCCGCCTATTTTCTTATGCTGGCCACGGGTAACAAAATGGCCATCACCCAAATCGAAGGCTCTTTCCCTCAGGACCCGCTTCCATCCATGGAAGAACGGCAGCAGTTCGTCGATGCCTGGGAAGCAGTCCCCAACGAAAAATTCAAGCACTATTTTCTGGAATGGGAGAAAAGGAACGAAATATCGAATGAAGCTACCTGTGCCATTACCGAATGGAACGAAATGATGCACACCCTCGATGATTCAACCGGTCTGTGCGGTTTCCTCTCTTCTTTCCGGGGACAGTTCGGCGGCAGAGTGGCATATCATATTCACAATATCCCCAAAATCATCAATCATGCCGTCGGCATGAACTTCGATGAAGAATCGCTCTGGGAAACCGGTACCCGGATACGAAACATTATCCGGGCGTTAAACATCCGGCGGGGCATGAGGAGAGCCGATGAAGAACCGCCGGCCGACCACTGGGCCGTCAGAGACCATGCCTTCGAGCAGCAGCTTCTCACCGAGTACTACGCCTACCGGGGATGGAATGATGACGGTATTCCGAAAAAAGAAACGCTCGACCGGCTGAATCTCGGGTTTATTGCGGATGATTTTGTTCAGCGTAGGATTCTCCCGCCTTTGTAAAACGGTCTGTAATCAATATGCGGAAAATGTGACAGGATGAAGAAAACAAGAGTCATCAAAACCATATCCGTCAACGCCGATAAGTGCACCGGTTGCCGTGCCTGTGAAGTGGCCTGCGCTGCGTACCATGCCGTGCCGAAGTACAGCTCCGTCAACCCCGCACGTTCACGGATTCAGGTATTCAAATGCGAAGACACGGATATCTATCTGCCGGTACGGGCGGGCAAATATACCGAAGTCGAATGCATCGGCAGGGTCAAGATAACCATCGATGGAAAAGAATACGGTATGTGTTCCTTCTGCCGTCAGGCCTGCCCGTCACGTGAAATTTTCCATGAACCTGATTCCGGACTTCCCCTTGAATGTGATATGTGCGGCGAACCCATGCCGGAAGGCGGCCCGTTATGCGTCCAGTGGTGCGGCTCGGAAGCTCTCACGTACGAAGAGCACACGGTGGAAGAAGACGTTGCCGGTGAAGACGAACCATTGATTGTAGAGGAGCTTTAATGGCAGTAAGTACTCAAACCCTGACCGGCGCGATACTCGTCATCGGAGGGGGAATCAGCGGTATTCAGTCGGCTCTCGACCTCGCTGATTCGGGTTTCAAGGTCTACCTGGTCGAGAAGTCACCCATGATTGGCGGGAAAATGGCCCAGCTCGACAAGACCTTCCCGACGCTCGACTGTTCTCTCTGAATACTCGGGCCGAAAATGGCGGATGCCGGTCGGCACCCCAACATAACCATACTGACCAACACCGAGGTTGAACGGGTTGAAGGAGAAGCGGGAAACTTTACCGTCACCGTTCTCCGGAAGCCCCGCTATGTCGATGAAGATATCTGCGTCGGCTGCCGTAACTGCTCCACCTACTGCCCGTATACCGTGCCCAATCCCTTCGATGAACAGCTTGGCCCGGCGAAAGCCATCGATATCTGGTGTCCGCAGTCGGTTCCCGCAGCCGCCGTTATCAACCGGGACGTCTGCCTGTACTTCGACCGGAAATGCACCATCTGCAAATCAGTCTGCCAGGCGAAAGCAATCGATTTCACTCAAAAACCCAAAAAAGGCATCATGCACGTCGGCTCCATCGTCGTCAGCGCAGGGTATGAATTGTTCAACGCCGCACAGGCGGGTGCCTTCGGATACGGCCGGTATAAAAATGTCGTGAACAGCATGGAATTCGAACGAATGCTCAACGCTTCCGGGCCTTTCGACGGTGAAGTCATCCGTCTTTCCGACGGGAAAACACCCCGCAAAATCGCCTGGCTCCAGTGCGTCGGGTCAAGGGACACCCGGCAGGGAAACAGCTACTGTTCCGGCGTCTGCTGCACCTACGCGCTGAAACAGATGATACTGGTCAAAAGCCACCATCCTGAAGCCGAAGTAACGATGTTTCACAATGACATCCGGACCTTCGGTAAAGGGTTCGAAGACTTTTACCTCAAGGCGCAGAGCCTTGACGGGGCCCGCTTCATCCGAAAAAGAATTTCATCCGTCAGGGAAAACAAACCAAACAATAATCTGTCACTCACCTGGGTTTCGGACGAACACACCGTCCGGGAAGAAGAGTTCGATATGGTCGTACTCTCAACCGGCATCAGTCCCGGCACCGGTAATACCAAACTGGCTGCAATCCTCGGCCTCGAACTCAACGACCACGGCTTCTGTTCGACGGATGGTTTCTCACCGAATGAGGTATCTCATAAACCGGGCATTTACCCCGCAGCCTGTTTCATATCGCCGATGGATATCCCTGACTCAATCAGTTCCGCCTCCGGAGCCGGCGCCATGGCGTCGGAGCTGCTGAACAGCCGGCGGGGCACCCTTTCCAGGTCAAAAATGTACCCGGAGGAAGGCTCCGTTTCCAGTGAAGAGCCGAGAATCGGCGTGTTCGTCTGTAACTGCGGAACCAACATCGGAGGAACCGCTGATGTGCCGGCACTGGTCGATTATGCTCAGACCCTTGAGAATGTTGTCTACAGCGAATCCCACATCATTTCATGCAGTTCGGATTCGCTCCGCAAAATCACCGAAGCCGTCAAATCGAAAAACCTGAACCGGGTCGTCATCGCCGCCTGTACCCCCCGTGACCATGAAGTCGTCTTCAAAGAGGCGCTGAGAGACGCCGGTTTGAATACCTACCTGCTCGACATGGCCAACATACGGGAGCACTGCACCTGGGTTCACTCGCTGGAGAAACACAAAGCAACCGAAAAAGCCAAAGATACCATCGCCATGTCGGTTGCGAGGGCCCGTCACCTCCAGCCTCTCGCAGAGATGCAGTTACCCGTCAATAACAAAGGCCTCGTCCTCGGGGGAGGACTGGCGGGTATGAACGCCGCTCTCTCCCTGGCACGCCAGGGTTTCGAAGCGTACCTGATAGAAAAAGAAGCGCAGTTGGGCGGGAACCTCAGACACATCCGTCACACCCTCGAAGGAGGCGACGTCCCTGCATATCTCCGGCGCTTGATAACCGATGTCGAAAACGAACCGAACATCACCGTCTATACCGGTTACGAGGTAAAGAATTTTTCCGGATATATCGGCAATTTTGCCACGACAATCGCCCCGTCCGGGAACAATGACGGCATTACCTTCACCCTCGCTCATGGCATAACCATCGTTGCCACCGGCGGCACACTCTACCGGCCGCACGAATACCATTACGGAGACCACGCCGGCATTATCACCCAGCAGGAGCTTGAGTCTTTGACAACTGACGTCACCCTGCCGGAGCGGGTGAAATCCGTCGTCATGATTCAGTGTGTCGGCGCCAGGAATGAAACGCACCCCTACTGCAGCCGGATATGCTGCAGTGAAGCCATAAAAAACGCCCTCGCCCTGAAAAAACTGTCTCCGGACATAGACGTGACCGTGCTCTACCGGGACATGAGAGCCTACGGTTTCAAGGAAGACTACTACCGTGAAGCCCGGGAACAGGGAGTGCTCTTCATTCAGTACGAGCCTGACCGCGCTCCTGAGCTCGATATTCGTGACGGAAAGCTGCACCTCCGGTACTATGATTCGACAATCGGCATGGTAACCGCTCAAAACCCGGACCTGGTGGTGTTAAGTACCCCGGTCGTCCCGGACGGAAACAAAGAACTGTCCGCCAAACTCCGGCTGCCCGTCACTGCTGACGGATTTTTCATGGAAGCCCATATGAAGCTGAAACCGCTCGATTTCGCGACCGACGGTATATATCTGTGCGGCATGG
>CAYSQK010000117.1:0-6241 GCA_964433075.1 uncultured Dehalococcoidales bacterium | reverse complement strand
TTTCGTTTCCGAGAACACTGACATTCCCTTTGAGCAGTTTCCCCAGCCCGTTGACAATCGTCAGGAGCGTTGTCTTACCGGCTCCGTTCGGACCGATAACACCGACAAACTCTCCGGGCATAATCTCGATGGAAACACCCCGGAGCGCAACGTCTTCACGATAAGAAACGACGGCATTTCTGATTGATATAGCAGCATTCACTGTTTCGAAATCACTTCCACGACAAGGTCGATATCATATTGTATCGCTTTTTCCCAGGTTTCGGTACCATCGAATCCGCCGGGAAAGTTGGTAAATACAACATAGTCGACATCGATTTCATCAGCCAGTTGAGCGGCAGCACCCACGCCTGCCTGAAGATTATCGATAAACAGGACGACTCCTTCCGCCCGGGCTGTATCAACAAGGTCTTTCAGTACCTGCGGCGTCAGGGAATCGGGACGGCCGTACGTTTGGACAAGGTCCAGCCCCATCCACCGAACCAGTCCGGTCAACTGGTCGTTGCACATGACTTTGATATCGCTGAAATTCTTGTCCGCAATCTGATTTTGCATGTCTGCGGTTTTCGCATCGATTTCCGCTTTATAGGCATTTGCCCTCTCCGCATAGAAAGCGCTGTTAGCTGCGTCGACCTGAGACAGGGCGGTAGCCACTTTATCGACTGCGTCTTTCTGTACCGGAGGGGACATCCAGTTCTGATTTTCTCCGACGCTGGCGTTTATCTGTACCGATATCAGATTCTCATTCGCCGCCGACGCTATCAATTCTTCGGTAAATTTTTCTCCCTGCCAGCCGTGCATCAGGAACAGTGTCGCATCCGAGAGCGTCTGAACATCTCCGGGTTTCACGTCGAAGTGGCCCGGGCACTGGGCAGGAGGAATGATATTGACGACCTCCACCTTTTCACCGGCAATACGGTCAACAATCTGCTCAAGCAGAGACGTTGTTGTTACCACTTTCATTTCAGCGGTCTCTTTCTCGGCACAACCGCCGAAAAACGGAGCAGTCAGCAGAATAAACCCCGCCAGGATTGAGAAAAGTTTGATGTATTTCATGGTATTCCCCTTAATGCACCTGTTTGTGTTGCTTATTGCAATTGTTTGCAATTATTCCGGGTCAAAAAAAATGACGCTCCCCGCCATTTTTTCATAATCAGATTATCACCGGATTTTTCGACACAAAATACTGTAACAGGACTGAGCTACTACTTGCAACAATTTGCATTAAGTATTATTGCTGATTTTTTCTCCGAACTTGTCGTGACTGTCGAGCATCACCGTCACCGGACCGTCGTTGCGTATCTCAACGTACATGTGCTCCTGAAACCGGCCGGTTTCGACCCGGCATCCGGTCGCCCGGGTTTTCTCGACAAATATCGCGAACAGTCTCGCAGCAATTTCCGGCACTGCCGCCCCGGTGAAACTGGGACGGCGTCCTCTCCGGGTATCAGCCAGCAGGGTGAACTGGCTGACAAGCAGCAGTTCACCACCGACATCTCCGACAGAGAGGTTGAATTTCCCCTCCCCGTCCGAAAATATTCTTAATCCGGTCATTTTCGGCACCAGGTAGTCGATGTCTCTCTCCGAATCCCCTTCGGCAACACCAACGAACGCAACCAGGCCTTGACCGATTGAACCGACTAAATTTCCATCGACAGATACCGAAGCTCCGGTAACCCGCTGCAGTAGAACTTTCACGACGTCCTCCGAATACCGTATTCTACCGTAACTGAGGCTGATGGACAACCGTAAAAGGCCGGAAAAACGACCCCTCTGCTGCTGGACTTTACCCTTTTTTAAGGGTACAATATAGGTACAGAGTGATGATGTAAAGTGAGATGAAAATGAACCTGAAAACGATACACTTTGTAATGGTTAAGTAATGAGACGCCGGTACAGTTTGTACCCGGCGTCTTTGTATTTTTAGGAGGTGCATGATGCAGTCAAGTTTGATAGGAAAGATTGAGAAAGCCAAACGTTACGCTGAAGAAAAAAATCGCATCTCTTTCACCGATTTTACGGTTCAGTTCCGCGGCGAAAACGACAATTACGAAACCTCGTACCACGACGGGAAATGGAATTGCACCTGCCGGTTCTTCGCAACCTGGGAAACCTGCAGTCACACCATGGCACTCGAAAGAATCCTGGCTGATATGCTGCCCGAAGAGGCCTTGAAGACCCACTTCGACCTCGTTCCGTAACCCGGTTGAATGAGTTCGCTTCCCTGAGGAGGTAAAAAATACCTTCACAGGGAAAGTGGGTCAAAAATTCCTACACCTTTTTCCGCTTCCAGCGTCCCGTTTTGAAGTAAATCGTCAGCACCACCGCCGGAACAATCACACCGGCAACCATTCCCCACCGCACTCCGTAGACACCCAGGTCGGTAATCCTCGGAAGAAAGAATGCCAGCGGCATCGAAATGAACCAGACAGTGACAATATTGGTAATCATCGACGGCACGTTATCGCCGGCTCCGGAGAGTGAATTCATCGTTACCGCCTGGAATCCCAGCAGAATGTAGCCGGCAGCAGCAATTCGTAAAAATGTTGCGGTCGTCTCCACGACAGCCGGTTCCGCGTTGAATATTCTGACGATGCCTTCGGCGGCAAACAACAGCACCAGGCAGGCAATAAAAACCCAAATTTCCACCGCCCCGATGGCTGCCCAGACGCCTTTTTCAGCACGTTTCGGCTTACCGGCTCCGAGATTCTGCCCGACCAGGACACTGCTGGCCATCCCGAACGCCATCGCCGGCATCATCAATATCATCTCTACTCTCTGATTGATGGTATGAGCCGCCACCGACGCTGTCCCGAAGGGTGCCACCAGGTACATGACAACAAACTGGCTCAGGTTACGCTGAAGGCCGGACATCAGGTTGGGGAAGCCAATTCTGACAATGCGCCATATCATGGAAACATCGACGCGGAAATCCTTGGTATCCAGCTTCAGACGGCTGTGTCCGCTGAAGAGTACCCAGATACTGATTAAGGTGCCGATACTTTGAGAGACAACGTTCGTCACCGCCGCTCCGCTGACACCCAGCCTGGGAAATATCCACAGGCCGAACACCAGAAACGGGCAGAGAGCAACATGGAATATGCGAAAGCCGATAGTTATCTTCATCGGGCTTATGGTATCGCCGGACGCCTGCATGATTCCCTCGGCTATCGTCCGGAAAGACATGGCTACCGAACCGATAAAGAGAATCTTCATGTAACCGGCTCCCTCGGATACCACTTCCGGTTCAAGGCCGAAGAGCAGCAGTATCTCCTCGGCAAGGAAAAAGCCGATGACTGCCATCAGAACGGAGAAGGTGGCGCTCAGCACGAACCCCTGCCTGGCGGCATGTACGGCTCCGCGGATATCGCCCGCCCCCATGTAGCGTGATACGACCGCCCTCATGCCCATGGCCAGTCCCATCATGGCGCCGTTCACCATCTGAACAGCCATACCGGATACCCCGACGCCTGCAACTGACGATGAACCGAGCTTCCCTACCCAAATCATATCGATGGTAGGCCCCAGCATCATCAGTGAGTTCGTCACAACCATCGGCCAGGACAGCGACCAGAGATTTCGGAGAATCGGACCTTCCGTCCAGTTTTTTTCAAACCGTCCGTCCGGTTTCGAAGAACGTTCTCCGGATTCAGTTTTTACGGCTTCGTCACTGTTTTCAGTCAATCGCATTAACCCTGATTACTTATATACAGGAATCTGCCGGGAAACTCAAACCCGCGAGGCTAGACTTTCTTCTTTTTCCACCGCCCTGACTTGAATGCCAGCGCCATACCGACGCCTGACGCCATCATGCCAAGGACGATTCCCCATCTGACACCGTAAACACCGAGACCGGTAAAATTCGAAAGAGCCCAGGCCAGCGGCACCTGGAATACCCAGAAGGTGCCAACGGTGATAACCATCGGTGACAGCGTATCACCGACACCGGAGAGAACATTCTGCAATACCGGCTCGAAACCGAAAACGATGAGGGCGACTGCACCGATTCGCAGGAAATCAGCGCCCAGCTCGACGACATCAGGGTCAGGCCCGAAGATACCGATAATCTGCTCAGGGAATATCAGCATCAAAACGCCGCCGATAAACATCCACGCTACGACCAGGCCGGATGCCAGCCAGCCGCTCCGTTCGGCACGGTCCGGCTTATCGGCACCCATATTCTGTCCTGCCAGCACGGCAGCACCGGTACCGAAACCCATTCCCGGCATCATGTTGAACATCATGATTCTCTGCCAGATGGTATGGGCGGCGACGGCAGCAGTGCCGAAGGGAGAAATGAACCACATGATGACCATATCGCCGAGGCTTCGCTGAGCACCGGTAATCGCGACCGGAATACCTATTTTGATGATTCGTTTCATCATCACCGGGTCAATCCGGAAATTTTTCAGGGTAAGATGGAGCCGGCTTCTTCCCGAAAGCAGTACCCAGGTGCCGATTATCAGCCCCAGTCCCTGAGAAATAACATTCGTCAGGGCTGCCCCTTCGACACCGAGCTGAGGAAATATCCACCAGCCGAAAATAAGCGCCGGACACAGACCGACATGAAGTACCCGGAAAAACACGACAATGCGCATCGGGGAAATACTGTCACCGGAGGACTGCATGATACTCTCGGTCATCATCCACAAAACATTGGTACCGGACCCTATCAGCAGTAACCTGAGGTACTTCGACCCTTCCACAACAACGTCCGGTTCGACACCGAACAGGCTCATCACCGGTTCAGCCACAAACAATCCGAGAGGTATCATCACCAAAGAAAAAACGATACCGAGCAAATACGCCTGACGTGAGGCATGGGCTGCTCCTTCTTCGTCACCTGCCCCCATGAACCGGGCAACGATTGCCCTGACACCCATACAGATGGCACTGATGAGTGAGTTAATCATCATGACAGCCATACCGCCGACGCCGACGCCGGCAATGGCTGCCGAACTGAGCCTGCCTACCCATATCATATCGATAGTCGGCCCGATCATATTCAGGCTTGCGCCTATCATCAACGGCCAGGAAAGTAACCACAAATTCCGCGGAACGCTTCCCTGTGTCCAGTCTCTGGCTGCTCGAGATACTTTAGCTTCAGTTACCTGACTGTCTTTCAAAAAATGTACCTGATTCCCTTCTTCCGGTTACCTGATTATCCCGCGCTTCTGCGCTTCTTCAAGGACTTTCGCAACGATGAACAGACTGCCGGTTGCAACAATCATATCGTTTTCACCGGCCATGGATAACGCCAGCGGCAGCGCTTCCGCGACATTCTTTGCGGCTGCGCCTTCGACTCCCTTTTTGTGAAATTCGGCGATTATCCTGTCCGAGGCCATCGCCCGGGGATGGTCCGACCGCGTCACGATGACCTTGTCAAAAATCGGCGCAAGTTCATTGACCATACCGGTAATATCCTTATCCATGGAACTTCCGATAATCAGGATAGCTTTATCAAACGTAAAATACCTGGTTAACGATTCTCTGGCCCGGCGGGCTGAATCGATGGTATGTGCACCGTCGACCACCAGCAGCGGCTTGCGCTGCAGAATCTGGAGCCTGCCCGGCCATTTGACATTCGCCAGGCCGTGAACGATATGTTCGCTCGTGATACGGTACCCTTTATCCTGCAGGACCTCGAGGGCTGCCACAGCCGTGGCAGCATTGATGAGCTGATGTTCCCCCACCAGAGGAATAGTCAGATTATACTCGCCGTGGCGGCCTTTCACCCTGAACATCTGATTCATATCACTGAAAGAGGTACTCTCCCAGAGCACGTCTCTCCCTACTTTTATCAGCGGAATACCGAGTTCGGCAGCCCTGTCCTCGAACACTTTGTCCGGGTCCGGCAACTGCTGCGAGGCAACCGCCGTCACGCCCGGCTTCATTATCCCGGCTTTCTCCCCTGCTATCAGACTCAGCGTATCACCGAGTACCTCCATGTGGTCGTAACCGATGGTCGTGAGCACCGTTACCTCGGGACGGACGACATTGGTGGCATCCAGCCTCCCTCCCAGACCGACTTCGACCACCTGAAAGTCCACGTGTTTCATTTCAAAGTACATGAACCCCATGGCCGTCATGATTTCGAAGGTCGTCAGTTTCCCGTAGGTGGCTCGTTCGTTGATATCCGTAATAATCGGCTGCAGTTTCTCTGTCAGCATTATCATGTCTTCATTCGAAATCAGCTCATCGTTGACACGGATACGCTCGTTATACGTCAGGAGATGGGGAG
>CAYSQK010000116.1:0-6287 GCA_964433075.1 uncultured Dehalococcoidales bacterium | reverse complement strand
TGACGTACATAAGCTGGGACGATTTTACCCCCTACACCAACATGCAGTTCGGTTTTATGATGGCGCGAAAAATGCTGTCAAAAGAACGGGCGTCCAATAAACAGATAATCATGATATCCGACGGCCAGCCGACAGCTCATATCGAAAACGGCAATATCGTTTTTCAGTTACCGACAACCCGACGCTGTATCGACGTCACGCTGCGGGAGGTACACAACTGCACCCGCGCGGGAATCGTGATAAATACGTTCATGCTGCCCAGCCGGGACATTTTCAATATGTTCGTCGACCGGATGGCGAGGCTTAATCACGGACGGGTTTTCTTTACCGAGCCCGGCGACCTGGGCAAGTACATAATCGTTGACTATATCAACAACAAAAGGACAACAATGTAGGGTATCCCCTGTCTTGTATCTATCCAACGGGAACGGTTAACGGATACCCGGTATCAGGAGAAAAGCAGTGGTCAGGTCTTCTTTGTGGGCGGATTGGCCCTTTTTCAAGAACAGCGGACATTTATCGATACTCGATGTTATTGCATCAGGTACAATCGATTTCAAACTCGCCGGACTGTTATGGCTGGTAATGGAATACCGGGCTTCGGTAATCGTCGCTGCCGGTCCAAGCTGGGCAGGAAAGACAACCCTGTTTCACGCCATGCTTGATTTTCTCCGGCCTGAAGTAGAGCACGTTACCCTCCGTGGTTACGATGAAGATTTCACCTGGCTGGGCAACGGCAAACCGGAAAGCACCTATCTGATAACGGAAGAAATAAGCAATCACCAGTGGGAATACCTCTGGGGCTATCAGGTACCCAAAGCTTTCGAACTGGTCTCCAAAGGATACGCCCTGGGAGGAACGATACACGCCCGGAACATCCGGGAGGTTGCCTACCTTCTCAATGCGCTCGGGGTATCCGCACCGCTCATTGCCGGAATCGGGTTAATCGTAACTCTCCAGGTTACCTTGAATGAATCATACGATGATGAACTGGTCCGCTACGTCGATACGGTCAGCACGCTCAGTCAGAGCGAAGACGGACTGACAGCTCAAATCCTGGCCTACCGGCAATCGACGGACAGCGATTTCGTATACATCACGGAGCCGTTGCTCCACGATACGCTTTTCCAGAAGTTTTCCGTCAGGTACGACGATATTTCGGTGGAAATAGAGCGCCGCGGGCATTATTTGAAAGAGCTTCAGGAAAAAGGTATTCGTTCACGGGAGGACGTCAGGAAAGCAGTAGCAGCATATTATCAGGCACAGACTGCCTGATTCGAGAAGGAATTGTTATAAAATCAATATACCTTTGGAGGCATCATAATGGAAAGTAATGAAAACCTGAAATATTACACACAACCAAAACTCCGTAATCCCATCGTCATCTGTGGTATCGATGGATGGTTAAACGGCGGCAATGTGGCGTCAGCCGGTATCCGCTATTGTATCGAACAGTTCAAGGCAATAAAGTTCGCTGAACTGAATACACCTCATTACCACGTTTATCAGTTTCCCGGTTCCTACAGCACCCGCCCCATGTTCAAAATGAAAGATGGCGTCATCAGAGAGGCAGAATTTCCTAAAAACGAGTTTTATTTCGCAACAATGCCTTCATCAGAAAACGACTTGATCTTTTTCTCCGGAACCGAGCCGAACCTGTACTGGGAAGAATATGCTGATACGGTGGCTGCACTGGCGACCGAATTCGGTGCAAAACGTCTGTACACGTTCGGCGGCCTCTTCGAGCGTTTACCCTATTCACGGGAACCAAATATCAATTGCACCTGCACCAGTGACAAGGGGAGAAAAGAGATGGAGAAATACAACGTCATCATGTCCAACCGCGAAGGTCCCGCAAGCATCAACCTCATGCTCCTGTACGCCTGTCAGAAGAAAGGAATAGACGGCATAAATCTGACGGTCCGGGCACCGGTATACCCGGAATTCAATGCTACGATTGAATACAGCCCAAGATCAATCAAAGCTGTTTTCGTCAGGCTGTTCCACCATATCGGAATCAAACTGAATTTTGATAAACTGGATAACGATATCAATGTGAACGATGAGAAATTCGATGCCATCAGGAAGGATAATCCCCAGTTCAATACGTACATTGAAGAACTGGAGAGAAATTACCACGAAATGCCTTATGAACCTTTTGATTTATCGGCTGATGAGATTTTGAAGTTTGCCGAGGAGTTACTCCAGAAGAACCGGGACGATAAACAAGAGTAACTCACCATTCATCGAGCCGGTACCGGACGGCAGATATTCCAGTGAAGGACACGAAAAGACAGAAGGACCAGACAATTTATGAGAAATCACCGAAACATGAACGTCCCGCTGCTGCTGATAAACACCGACTATCAGGACGGGTCTCCGGATATGGTCCAGATATCCGCCAACTATATCGACGCCCTGCAGGATGCCGGAGCGGCAGTAGCATGTGTGCCGTCAACTTCCCGGGAAAGAGATATGGCAGCCCTTCTGGAAATTGCTGATGGCGTCGTGTTAATCGGAGGAAAAGATTACGACCCCGGCTTGTGGGGAGAACCCAGGCATAAGACAACCATGCTGATATCAACCAGAAGGCAGATATTCGATCTCGCGTTCGCACGGTTTGCACTGGAGGAGGAACTCCCCATGCTCGGTATCTGCGGCGGTCATCAGTTGATAAACATCGTTTCCGGAGGAACATTGTACACATCGATTGAAGACCAGGTAGACGGAGCACTGACTCACTGGCCAAAAGAGATGTCCAGTCCGCTGTACCACCCGATAACCATTGACCGTACCGGCAGTCTGTTCACCGGCTTCGAAAAAGATACGCTCCAAACAAATTCCTTTCACCACCAGAGCATAAAAAAGCTCGGAAACGGTCTCAGGGTTACGGCAACAGCTCCGGACGGCGTCATTGAGGGTATCGAAAAAGACGATTCGCCGGTTTTCGGCGTGCAATGGCATCCGGAAAAAGACAAAGAGGATACTGTCAGTAAACACCTTTTTACAAGGTTCGTTGATATCTGCCGCTTTCAGGAAAAGAGAAAATCCTCGTGAAGGAACCGGCAGTTGAAAAAAAAAGAACTGAGTTATCTCCCCGGTGTTAATGATGATGTCAGAAAAAACGATGCCGTCTATATTTGGAAATTCAGGCTATTACCGTCATGATTTTTTGAAGCTGGATGAACTGGTCGGGGTGAGAGGATTCGAACCTCCGACCACTTGAACCCCATTCAAGTGCGCTACCTGGCTGCGCTACACCCCGATGTGTGAAGACGACCAGTCCATTTTCATACATTACGGTACCGTTCGTCAAGAGCGGGACAATAATTGAAGGGGGTAATGAGAGAAATATGGAATTTACCGGCGTTTGCTGTTAGAATCATTTCTGATGTCGCATATAACTGACAATGTACAGCGGATACTCGGTGAACTGCCGGAAAACGTTGAACTGGTGGCGGCGGTCAAAACGCGAACACCGGAAGAAATAAGCGAAGCAATCAATGCCGGCATCAGCCTCATCGGAGATAATTACGTACAGGAAGCGGAGCAGCACTTCAGCACAATCGAAACCCGCGTCCGCCGGCATCTCATCGGTCACCTCCAGTCGAATAAAGTCAACAAAGCCGTCGAGCTCTTCGACATGATAGAAACAATCGATTCCGCTAAACTGGCAGAGCACATTGACCGGCGCTGCCGGGAATCGGGGAAAATAATGCCGGTACTTATCGAAATCAACAGCGGGCGGGAAGACAATAAATCGGGCGTCCTGCCTGAACAAGCGGAACAGCTCATCCGGAAGATTGCCGTATTGGAAAATATCCGGGTCGAGGGGCTGATGACGATGGGGCCGGTGGAAGGTAATCCGGAAAATTCGAGACCGTATTTCCGGGAAACGCGAAGGGTGTTCGAGAATATCGGGCGGCTGGGCATCCCGAATGTCGTAATGAAGTACCTTTCGATGGGGATGACGAATTCGTACCGGATTGCCATCGAAGAGGGGGCGAGTATCGTGAGACTGGGGAGTCTGATTTTCGGAGAGAGGAAGTAAACAATGGCAGTAATCGTATCGTTCGTCGGAATATCGAACTCAGGCAAGACGACGCTGATAGAAAAAGTCCTGAAGGAACTGACCGGGCGCGGGTACCGGGCGGCAACTATCAAACATACGGCGGAAGAGGCGGCGATGGATGCCCCGGGTAAAGATACCTGGCGCCACATCGAAGCCGGCAGCAGCGCGACGGCAATCGGTTCCGACACCCGCATCGTCCTGATAAAACCGGTGAAAGAGAAATCGACCGTCGAAGAAATGGCCCGGCTGCTCGGCGAAGATTACGACATCATCATTACCGAGGGATTCAAGAAGGGGAAATACCCGAAAATCGAAGTCCACCGGAAAGAAAACGGAAAACCGCTCTCGGGAATCGAAACCCTTGTGGCAGTTGCGACCGACGAACCGATGGAGGTCAGCGTGCCGCAGTTACCGATAAACGACGCCAAAGCAGTCGCCGACTTCATCGAACGGGAATACATCACGCCGCAGGGAGACATGCTTTCCCTGTATGTCAATGACGAATTAATGACGCTGACCCAGTTCCCACACGATATCATCACCAACGTTTTCCAGGCAATGGCAGCCTCGCTGAAGGGGGTCAACGAGATACAGACGCTGAAAATGTATTTCAGAAAAAAGCGGGGATGACACGGGAGTATAATAGAAGGACAACAACGAACCGGAGATACGACATGAATTCACAATACGAATGGCTGCTCGGCAGTGACCCCTGGGTGGCGTACCGAACGAGACTCGACCTGCTCGGGCAGGCTGACGATACCCCTGATGTCATCACAGCCAGAAAAGCGATGATGGAGCACCAGCTCGTTCTTGACCTGATACGGGAACTGTCCGACTGGCCGTCCAACCCGACCACCGGCGTCAGCAAAGCAATTCACCCGCTCAACAAGCTCGTCTTCCTGGCAGATATCGGTCTCACCGTTCACGACCCCGGCATCGAAGTAATTACGGACAAAGTCATGGCGCATCAATCACCCGAAGGCGCTTTTCAGATTATCACCAACGGCTATGCCAGCCGGGATGAAGACCGCTGGGGATGGAAGAGCTGCGACTTCCCTTCACTGCTCTACGCGCTGGTAAAAATGGGACTCGGAGACGACAAGCGGGTCAAAAAAGCAGTCGATTGCCTGATTCGATTCAGCTACATGCACGGCTGGCCGTGCGTCATGTCGCGCGATATGGCATATTACACCGAACCGGGGCCGCAGGACGACCCGTGCCCAATCGTCAACATCATCGCTTTGAAAACCCTGGCACTGCTCTCCGAACACCGCACCGGCAAAGCCGCGAGGGACGGCGTTAATGCCCTGCTCAGCCTCTGGGAGTACCGAGACCGCCGCCGGCCGAACATGTTCGGCATCGGCAAACGCTTCGTTCTTCTGAAAGCACCGTTCGTCTGGTACGACATCCTGCACCTGCTTGAGGTACTGACGCAATTCCCGGAAACGCTCGAAGACAAACGGCTCAGGCAGATGCTGGATACGGTGAAAAGCAAGGCCGACGGACAGAATCGATTCACCATCGAATCGATCTCGCCCGGCTGGGAAACCTGGGATTTCGGGCAGGACAAAAAGCCTTCTCCGTGGCTGACGTTTCTTGTTTACCGGATTTTCAAACGGGCAGGAATGCCGCTTGCATAAGAACAATAGTTCGTGTACAATACGTCGGTGATGGGCGGACAAAGTGCGAACAGACGTTACCTCTTCGAGGAATACCGGTCGCGAATCAACCGGGTCATGGATTATGCGGAATCGAACCTCGAAAGCGACCTTACTCTGAAAGAACTGGCGGATATCGCCGGTTTTTCACCTTTTCATTTCCATCGGGTATTCAGCGGCATCGTGGGAGAGACACTGTACGGTTTCATCCAGCGAATCCGGCTCGAAAAAGCCGCCACGAAACTGGTGCAGAATCCCAAGAAATCGATTACACAAATCGGCCTCGAATGCGGTTTCGCCAGTTCATCGGCTTTCGCCCGGGCGTTCAAGGAAAAGTACGGCTGCAGCGCCAGCGAATGGCGCAGCGGCGGATATACCGAATACAGCAAGAACAGCACAATTGGCAGCAAGGACAAACAATCGTCCGGCAATATCGGGACAGACTTCGATGTCTCTCCATCCTATACTCAGAAAAAACTGATATGGAGGGTAGATATGAAAGACGGAACCATGAAGACAGATGTCGAAGTAAAGGAGATGCCGGAAATGACAGT
>CAYSQK010000115.1:0-6324 GCA_964433075.1 uncultured Dehalococcoidales bacterium | reverse complement strand
CCTCCGCTGGAGTCCTCACCTTTTCCGAGAAACAGGTAATCACCCAGAGCGATAGCTCTCGCTACCCGAGCCAGCGTTTCACGGCGAACGAGCGCCGACCGTAAACGAGTCATCCGGCCTTCGTCGAAGTCAGGATGGTCCATATACAGCTTCTCGGCCACCACCAGTCCGATAACCGCATCACCGAGATATTCCAACCGCTCATTGGACTCGGTCAGGTCTTCCGGATTCTCATTCAAGTAAGAACGATGTATCAGTGACTTTCTCAGCAGAGAAGCATCATTGAAACTGATTTTCAGTACCTTTTGTAATTGTTCAAGGCTTGATACCATAGCACGTTCCGGTTGGTTATTTTGATTTCAGCATAATGACTTATCAGTTCAGTGTCAATATTTCCTTCCTGAAAAGCGACATTATTTTGAGTAATTCATGTTTCAGCAAGAGAAATGGATAAAAAAAGGAGAGCCGAAGCTCTCCTCTTCATTTCGCCCTGGGGCAGGGGCCTTTCAAGCCCCGTGCCTTTACCTGTGTCTGCTGGATGTTATCGAGAACGTATACGTATCGATGAACATGTCTACCGACCGTTTTGTATTCTCTCCCAGAACCAGGTTGATAGCGCCATCCAGAGATGAAGCAAATTTCTTAATCGCGTTCATAATTTCACCTCCTGTTTATTTGACGTTCCTATTGTTTACTAATTTTATCATAATTATAATAAATTATCAAATCACCACAATATGACTAACGTTACATTTCAGAAACCAAGGACAGCGGTACGGAGTAACCTGGTAGAGTAGTGAAGTAATTCGGTGTTTTCCCGGGACTTCCGATTCCAACCTTTTTTCGTCTTCAATAAAATCATAACACGGGGTATTTCAATAAACAATGGGTTGATGTAAGCATTTATGTCTAATCCGGTATCGTCTGAAGTAATGAAAAAATAATGTCACACATGACCGCTTCAGGTCTTACGATGATACGCATAACCAACAATACAAGCCTGTGATATAATTCAATTATATGAAAGTTCTCGGTATAGAAAGCTCATGTGATGAGACGGCTGCTTCGGTCGTCGAGGACGGCAGAACCGTGCTTTCGAACCAGATTGCCTCCCAGGTTGAAATTCATGCCCGGTACGGAGGCGTCGTTCCTGAAGTTGCTTCGCGGCAGCATATGCTGGCGATTATTCCCGTTATCGAAAACGCCATGAGCGAAGCCGGAGCGGACTGGAACGATATCGACTGTCTGGCCGTAACCTGCGGTCCGGGACTGGCCGGGTCTCTCCTTATCGGGGTAAATACCGCCAAAGCCATTTCACTCTCGAAAAAGATACCGCTGCTGGGAGTTAATCATCTCGAGGGGCATATCTATGGTAACTGGGTTTCGAAGAATGATTTCGAACCCGAATTTCCTCTGCTGGCTTTAATTGTTTCAGGCGGGCACAGTGATCTGGTGCTGATGAGAGGGCACGGAGAATATGAGATAACCGGGCGGACACGAGACGATGCAGCCGGAGAAGCCTTCGATAAGGCGGCCCGGATTCTCGGGTTCGGGTATCCGGGAGGGCCGGCCATACAGAAAGCTGCTTCACAAGGGCAGCCGACCATACGTTTACCCCGAGCCTGGATAAAGGGCACCAGGGATTTTTCTTTCAGCGGTATCAAGACAGCCTTGTTGAGGCTTGAAGAGAATAATGAAATCAATAACCGGAACGATGCTGCAGCCAGTTTTCAGGAAGCAGTCATCGAGGTTCTCGTCAGCAAAACAGTGACAGCGGCAGACGATTTTGGAGCCAGACAGATTATCCTGGCAGGGGGTGTCGCGGCGAACCGGGCTCTCCGCGAGAAGCTTGTTGCCGAATCAGTCCTGCCGGTGTTTGTTCCTGATTTTACCTACTGCACTGATAATGCAGCCATGATTGCCGCCTGCGGGTATTACCGTTTCATTGCCGGACAGACCAGTTCCCTTTCACTGGATGTGTTACCGGGACTCAAGCTTACGTAATTCGCATACGGCGCACTTGCCCTGCGTGCAAAACCCGGTATACAGGGAAACCAGTCCCTGCTGCCTGACAGCTTTGGATACCCCCGTCTTTTCAAGGCCAAGTTGCTCTATCATATGACGTTCCAGAGAATTCACCGGTAATCCGGGACAGGTAAGGTATGCCGCGAGATACTTGTCCGGGTGCTCCCATGTGTAGAGAAACGGAAGGAGAACATTAACGACGATGACTGCCGCCCTGCCTTTCCCAAGCAGAGACGAAGAAATTCCCGATTGTATTTTTTGCAGATTATCCGGTTCGGCGCATTGTATGAGCAGTTTTTCAAGAACGAGACGAATTTTTTCAGGCGGGATGCCATCAACAGCAGAGATTATTGTGTTCGAAATCCCCTGTTTACGAAAGGCGACGAGCATATTACAGACTGCCAGAAGACGGCGCACCGGAGAATTACCCGGACGTATTCTGAACAGTTGCCAATCATCAGGAGAAATGAGTATCCGGTTACCGGAGAAGGATTGTCTTTCCTGAAGGTTCCGGAGCAGTACGGAATCTATACCGGATGAGGTAAGGATACCGGTGTATCCGGTGTCAAGAAAGCCGGCACTGCCCAGCAGCAGAACCTGAAGGTCTGTGAGGTATTCACCGTCAGTCAATGTTGCCTGTTCTGCCCGCATCAATTTTTTCAGCGGCAGCATGCCCGCCAGTTTCAAAAACGGTTCGGTGTTGCCGGAATATCCCATGGCCTTCATGATAAAGCGGTAGAGCGCTTCATCCTTTCCGGATTTTCCGGCTTCGTTTTTTATTTCAGCCGCTTTCTCAAAGAAACGTTTTTCTCCTTCTTTTTCGATAATCCGAAGTACCTTTTCCCGGTATATGCCTGACCCGATGCCTGAACAAGGGATACCCTGTATTTGTTGAATATCCTGTTCAAGCGGATAACAGAGGCGGTTTTCCAAACGGAGTATCGGGACGATGTTCCCGTTTTGCAGTGTTGTTGACGCGTTCTTTTCAGAATTCAAGACAACATGAAGGATGACCCGGTTGTACCGCTTATCCGTGTGGTGGCGGTGATGCTGCCAGTCAACGGTTTTAAGATGTAGTTCAATATCACCTTTCATCACAATTCTTCCTGACCGAACGACCGCATCCTTGAAGTCAGCTCCCTGGACATCATTCGGCCGGCCCGGGTATATGACCCGTAATCTTGTCCCGTCTTCGGTCCGCAAGTCTGCATCATTGACATACTGATAACGCCAGAACTCGCTGAACAATTTCTCATTCATCGGGGTTATTGAATACACGTCAGGCTGGATTTTCTTTTTCATTTCCCGTCATGCTTCTACACGATACCGTGTAACCCGGTTAAACGCCTAAGCAGTTTGCCAGCTTTTACCGGGATGATTTCTGTTCCGGAGGAGACGCGTCATACATGAAACCGGACCGGTCAGCGACCATTGAAAGGAGGGTCGATGAAGCTCCACGGGGACGGTACAACCCCAATTCCCACTCACTTATCGTCTGCTGGCGGGTACCGAGCTGCCCGGCCATCTCCTGTTGTGTCAGACCGAGATGTTTTCGCAGCGCTTTGATTTTTTTATCGTCCCAAGATTTTTGTCCGGCATTATAATGCTGCATGATGGAGAAATTTTACACGGAAAAGTGTAAAAAGTCAAATGAACAATGATGCAAAGACTGTTACTCTTTCTGCGTAACAGGGAAGCCCAAGGAACACTCAAAACGAAAAACGGGTACAACCGTACTGCCATACCCGTTTTTTCGAAACGATGATGCTGTGTTACCTGTCTTGAGGAGCATCGAACTTGCCGAATTCGCGGCTGTCTCCCCACTGGTAGATACCGGGGGCGGTGCTGGTCGAAGGGTTAGCTTCAACGACATCCATGTTCAGTTCGATACCGAGTCCCGGTTCGGTCGGCGGGATGATGTAGCCCTCTTCCCATCGAATGGGTTTCTTCAGCAAATCAGCGTGGAACCCGTCCCATCTGCGGATACTCTCCTGAATGAGGAAATTGGGCGAACAGGTATCAATCTGTATGTTAGCCATAGCTTCGACGGGGCCGGCATAGAGGTGCGGAGCTATCTGGGCGTAGTAGGCCTCAGCCATACCGGCAATTTTCTTCGCTTCGAGGATGCCGCCGACCCTGCCGAGAGCGAACTGAAGGATGGATGCAGCCCCTTTATCGAGCAGTTCCCGGAATTCGTACTTGGTGGAAAGGCGCTCACCGGTGGCGATGGGGATGCTGGTGTGCTGCGCGACCCTCGCCATTTCGTCACGGTTCTCCGGCGGTACCGGTTCCTCGAACCACATCGGGTCGTATTTTTCCAGCCTTCTTGCCAGGCGGATGGCGCTCGATGTCGTCATCTGTCCGTGGGTGCCGATAAGGATATCGCACTTATCGCCGACGGCTTCGCGGATACTTTTCACGACCTTTTCGGTTGCTTCCAGGGTGTGCACCGAAATCTGTACCGGCGCACCTCCCGGAGGCGGAGGTGGTTCCTGCATCACCGGGTCTATCTTGATGGCGGTGAATCCCCACTTGACATACGCAGCCGCAGCTTCACCGGCAGCAATCGGGTCCTGGTGAGAATTCGTCTGTTCCGGTTTGTCAGGGTTCGGGCCGAGGTAAGTGTAGCTTCTCAGTTTCTCGTGGTACCTGCCGCCGAGGAGGTTGTAAACCGGCTGATTGAGCTCTTTCCCGATAATGTCCCAGCAGGCGGTTTCAAGTCCGGAGATAATGCCGAGCTTGGTGGTATCGGGATGCTGGTCGTACCCGCTGGCGTAGATACCGCGCCAGAGTCGTTCAATCTGAAACGGGTCGGTATCGATGAGAAATCTGTCAGCGACCGATTTCACCAGTTCGGCAACGATATTCATATCGAACGGCACGCCGTAGACCTCGCCGATTCCTTCAACGCCGTGGTCGGTGATAACCTTGACGAACAGCCAGTGCTCCGGCAGTTTATTCGTGGGGTTGTTGACGTGATAGGTTTTTACATCGGTTACTTTCATATTTTACCTCCGATTTATTTGATATGTACCTACGAGTAGTTCTTCACGACCCAGTCGATGATTTTCCTGGCGATGCTCAATTCCGGAGGCAGGTCAGGAAGTTTATCAAGGTCGAACCAGTCAGCGCCGGCTATTTCCTTGCCGTCGACGTGAATTTCCCCGCTTTCGTAATCGGCAATGAACCCAATCATGAGGGAGTTCGGAAACGGCCAGGGCTGGCTGCCGAGGTAGCGGGGATTTTTCACTTTTATGCCGGTTTCTTCGAAGACTTCACGGTGGACACATTCTTCAAGGGTTTCGCCCGGTTCAACAAAACCGGCGACGATGGTACGCATGGGGCCCATGAATGATGCATACTGAGTCAGGAGCAGTTGGTTTCCTTTCAGAACGGCGGTAATCGTTGCCGGAGAGAGACGGGGAAAACTCATGAAGCCGCAGGCCGGGCATTTCTTAGCCCGTTCGCCGCGGACGTATTCGGTGGGGTGACCGCACCGGCCGCAGAACTGGTGAGATTCATCCCAGTTGACTATCTGAACAGCTTTGCCGGCAATGAGGTAGATATCTTCATCGAGAAAACCATGAGTCGCCCGGATGTTCATGAACTGCATACCGTCGGGCGCTTTCACCTCCGGCGGCAGTTCGGCGGAAAAACAGGGCTTGCCGTCGAGTAAGCCCAGGTACTGTTTTCGCAATGGTGAAATACCGGCATCCTCGGGACTGCCGAGCAGGGGAACGTGCAGCCCGTCAGCGCAGACCAGCATATCGCCGTGACTGAAGCAAAACCAGTAGCACTCGCCGCTGCATTCCGAATCGGGGTCTATTTGATAAATATAGCGCCGGTAGATATTGCCTGATTCAAGCATGGATATGACTCTTTTCTGAAATTCGTTGATTTGAGACTGTATTACCGGGAATTATACCACCGGGAGAGAGGGGGATGCCAATAGGAGTAATGAGTAGTTGGTAATGAGTAGTTGGGGTATAGCCCCCTCACCCTGACCCTCTCCCGCGGTGGGGAGAGGGAATTTTCTCAGAGGTTCCGTAAATAAATTTACAGCAATTTCTCCTGCCCTTCCGTTTCCTTCATCATCGGCAACTCAATATAGGGCAGCTTCATCTGTTTCTTCAGGTCGACGGCATTACGGGGGGCATAGCCCTGCCAGTGGTTATTGAACTGGGCAAACAGCAGTTTCGCGGTTCCGGCGGCCTTATCCATCTTACCCGCAAGTTCTTTCAGTTCTTCTTCCGAGTAGAGGTACTGGTAGCGGGTCTCGCCGTTGCCTTTCCACCAGTT
>CAYSQK010000114.1:1764-6324 GCA_964433075.1 uncultured Dehalococcoidales bacterium | reverse complement strand
ACACCCTATCCTACACTCTTTCCCTACACGACGCTCTTCCGATCTATCGTTGCTGCCGCCGTGAACTGGGTACAGTACCAGCAGCCGCTCGAAATTCGGAAGGTACCGGTTAACCGGAACGTCGTTGTTGTCGGCGGGGGTATCGCCGGTATGCGGGCGGCCCTCGATATCGCTGATGCCGGGATAAAAGTGTACCTGATTGAACGTGAACCAAGCATCGGCGGCCATATGGCGCAGTTCGATAAAACATTCCCCACCCTTGATTGCGCCAGCTGCATCTTCACGCCGCTTCTCAGCGAAGTCGGCCGCCATCCGAACATCGAACTGATGACGTACAGTGAAGTTGAAGAAGTAAGCGGGTACATCGGTAATTTCACGATAAAAGTCAGAAAAAAAGCCCGATACGTCGACGTGCAGAAATGCACCGGGTGCGGGACCTGCGTTGAAAAATGCCCCTTCAAGGTAGTAAACGAATTCGACGAAGGAATGAAAGAAAGAAAAGTCATTTACATTCCTTTCGCCCAGGCTGTACCGAACGCGGCAACAATCGATGCGGAACACTGCCGGTTTCTCAAGGACGGAAAGTGCGGCGCCTGTGCCAAATTCTGTGAAGCAGGAGCCATCGATTTCAATCAGCAGGATGAGATAATCGAGGTTGAAGCCGGAGCAATCGTCATGGCCACCGGTTACGATGCGTTCGACCCTTCGCCTGTCGTGCGGTACGGGTACGGCAGGTACGATAACGTTATCACCTCACTCCAGTTCGAGAGAATGAGCAATGCTTCCGGACCCACCCTGGGGACAATTCAGTTGAAAGACGGCACGGCGCCGAAAAGTGTCGCCATTGTCCACTGCGTGGGAAGCCGCGATACGAATTATCATGATTACTGTTCGAGGGTATGCTGCATGTATGCTCTCAAGTACGCTCATCTGATTCATGAAAAAACCGGAGCCTCCGTCTACCAGATGTATATCGACATGCGTTGTTTCGGAAAAGGCTACGAGGAATTTTATAAACGGATTGCCGACGAAGGGACCAGCTTCATTCGCGGTAAAGTGGGGAAGATAACGGATAAGGCTGTTTCGGATGATGAAAAAGGTAAACTCATCGTCGTTGTTGAAGATACGCTTCTCGGCAGTATTGTCCGCGTACCGGTCGATATGGTGATACTGTGTACGGCACTCGAACCCCGGAAAGACGTCGCGGACGTTGCCCGCGTATTTGGTATAAACAGAAGTTCGGACGGCTTTTTCCTTGAGCGGCATCCCAAACTTAACCCGGTGTCGACGATGAGCGACGGTATCTATATTGCCGGCTGCTGCCAGGGTCCGAAGGACATTCCCGACACCGTTGCCCAGGCTTCGGCGGCTGCCGGAAAAGTCCTGTCTCTTATCAACCGCGGAACGGTGGAAGTCGAGGCTGCAATTGCGGCCGTCGACACAGAAGTCTGCACCGGTTGCGGTCAATGTGCTGCGGTATGTGCCTATAAAGCCATTGAAGTCAATGAAAAAACAAAAGTTGCCGAAGTCAATCCTGCATTGTGTAAAGGCTGCGGCGCCTGTTCAGTGACCTGTCCCTCGAATGCCATCCGGCAGAAAAACTGGACGCCGGAGCAGTTTTTCGAAAAAGTTGACGCAGCGACGCGCGAATATCGGTAGAGTTATCTATGACAGATTCGAATGAAACGTCCGTACTCGTAATCGGGGCAGGAATCGGAGGCGTGAAAGCGTCTCTGGAACTGGCTGAATCAGGCTTGAAAGTCTATTTGTGCGATATCAGTCCCGATATCGGCGGCACCGTCGCGCAGATGGACAAGTGGTTTCCCGACAGCCACTGCGGCATGTGCCGGATGCTCCCTTTGGCCGCAGCAAATGAGTCTGCCCAGTTTTGCCTGAGACGGGGATTGAATCACCCGAACATTGAATTTCTTCCCCTGACCACAGTGCAGAAATGTGAAGGCAGCGCCGGAAATTTCCTCGTCACCGTAAACAAAACGCCGGCAGGTGTCGAACGGGATTGCTGTTCCGGTTGTAATGCCTGCGCCGAAGTGTGCCCCGTTGAGGTGAAAAATGAATTCGAGAGCGGACTGTCCCTGAGAAAAGCCGTGTATGTTCGAAACCCGCTGATTGCCGCCAACGCGTACCTGATTGACTGGCAGAATTGCACGAAGTGCGGCTTATGCGCCGATGTCTGTCCGAATAACGCAATTCATCTCGATGCCGTTCCTGAAACAGTTCAGATAAACGTCGGGGCGATTATTCTCTCGACCGGGTTCGACGAATTCAATGCGGGTAAAACAACCGAATACGGATACGGACGTTTTAACAATGTTGTTACCAGTATTGAAATGGAGAGAATTCTCAGCCCGGCAGGTCCGACCGGCGGCATTCTTGAAAGGCCGTCGGACAAAAAGGTTCCTGCAAGCCTTGCTTTCCTTCAGTGTGTCGGGTCGAGGGAACTGGAGTGGAATTACTGTTCTTCCGCCTGCTGCATGTACGCCATCAAAGAAGCGATTCTCGCCAAAGAAGCGGCTCCGGACATCGATATCACGGTGTTTTACATGGATATCAGGGCTTTCGGCAAGGGAAATTACCGGTATTTTTGCGATGCCCGCGACAAATACGGTATTCATTTTGTGCGAAGCCGGGTCCCGGTCATCAAAGAAAATCCTCTTTCCGGAAACATCCTGTTGAAAGCGCGGTCCGAATCCGGTGAGATTCTCGATTACACATTCGATATGGTTGTGTTATCGGTCGGACAGGTACCTTCACCCGGCTTTGCTGAAATGTGCCGAACACTGGGCATACACACCAACAAGTGGGGATTCTGTGAAAGCCGGGGTTTCACTGCGGTAAAGACATCGAGAGAAGGAATTTTTGTATGCGGTTCTGCTTCGGCTCCGAAAGATATCGCCGATACCATGACAGAGGCAGGGGCGGCTGCCGGTCAGGTAACGCAGTTGCTTGCTCCGGAAAGAGCCGGGCAGACCGAAAGCATAACCGGTCAGAGCGAAGAGGCAGAATCCCGGACGGCTGTTTTTCTGTGCACCTGCGGGGGAGAAATCGACTCTGTTGTCGATATCGATACGCTGGTCAGTGCCGGAATAAAACAGCCGGGTGTCGTTGCCGTTGAAAAAACACGGTTCCTGTGCGAAAAAAACGGATTGGCTGACATGGTTTCACGGCTGAGTAAGGTACAGGGAAATCGTTTGATTCTGGCCGGATGCTCTTCTTCGAATATCGGCCGGCAGGTCCGGGAAGCGTTGAACAAAGCCGGAATGGCTGATGTGCCGGTACAATACATCAACTTACGGGAGGGAGCAGCCTGGGTTCACCGGCATCAGCCGGAGGCAGCCACCGAAAAGTCGGTGAAGCTGCTTGCCATGGCAACGGAAAGGGCGCGATTGCAGAGAAATGCCACCGGCATCATACCGGATGTCATCGGCAGCGCTCTGGTTATCGGCGGCGGAATAAGCGGTATGACAGCGGCAGAATCAATTGCCGGTCAAGGGTATGAAGTGCATCTCATTGAAAAGACAGGCATGCCCGGAGGAAATCTGAACCATATCTTCAGTACGTTGAACGGGTTTGACCCCCGTGCATTACTGCAGAAATCGCTTGAATCAATAAACGGGAATCCTCTGATACACGTATATCTGGAAAGCGAAGTGACGGGTATTGACGGGTACGCCGGGAATTTTCACATCGACGTTATCCAAGGCAGCGAGCACCATCACCTCAATGTCGGGGCAATCGTTGTTGCCGCCGGGGCCGAAGAATACACTCCCAAAGAATACTCGTACGGGCAGAATGCCGCAATCGTCACTCATTCAAAGCTGGAAACACAATTGGCCGAAGGACGCCTGGAGGCTTCGAAACTGCGTAACGTCGTCATGATACAATGCGTCGGTTCCCGTAATCAGGAAAGACCGTATTGCAGCCGTATCTGCTGCAGCCAGGCGGTGAAAAATGCGCTTACCCTGAAGAAACAGAATCCTGATTTGAACATCTCCATATTGTATCGGGATATGATGACCTACGGCTTCATGGAGGAGTTTTACACGAAAGCCAGGGAAGCCGGTATTCTTTTCATCCGATTCAGTGAAGGAAAAGAACCATCGGTATCAGTACGGGATACCAGCCTGGTTGTCGAAGTTGAAGAAGAAACGATTCATAAAAATCTCACCTTGAATGCTGACCTTGTCGTCTTAAGCCCGGCGGTTATTGCCGGAGAAGGAAACCGTGCTCTCGCCGATATCCTCGGTGTCGAACTGACAGAGGACGGGTTCTTCAAGGAAGCCGAGTCGAAATTCAGACCGGTCGATTTTACCCGGGACGGAATATACGTGTGCGGTATGGCCCTCGCTCCGGCGAATATACAGGAATCGATAACGCAGGCGCTTGCCGCCTCCCTTCGGGCAGTGAATATTTTGCGAAGGGCTGCCGTACCCGTATCAGGTATGGTAGCTGAAGTAAATCCCCGGTGGTGTACGGGGTGCGAACTGTGTATTCCGGCTTGTCCCTACGGCGCCAGGATAAAAGATGAAGGCAGGGGAATCG
>CAYSQK010000114.1:0-1664 GCA_964433075.1 uncultured Dehalococcoidales bacterium | reverse complement strand
TGTATTCCGGCTTGTCCCTACGGCGCCAGGATAAAAGATGAAGGCAGGGGAATCGTTGTTGTGAGGGAATCACTGTGTCAGGGATGCGGTGCCTGTGCTGCCGTTTGTCCGGGCGGAGCGACAACGATGAAACAATTTTCCGGTGAACAGGTATTTTCGATGCTCGATGCCGGATTATAAACAGGGGGA
Source organism: uncultured Dehalococcoidales bacterium (assembly GCA_964433075.1). Taxonomy (GTDB): domain Bacteria; phylum Chloroflexota; class Dehalococcoidia; order Dehalococcoidales; family UBA2162; genus MGML01. The sequence continues at coordinate 1,475 of CAYSQK010000114.1, read as the reverse complement.
ATAGTATGACAGAACAGTTTAGTCCTGTTATTGTTGGTTTTTTCTGTAACTGGTGTACATCGACGGCCGCCGACCTTGCCGGTACGAGCAGAATGCAGTACCCCGCAAATGTCCGGGCAATCAGAACGATGTGCAGCGGTTCCGTTGACCCGGTCTATATCCTGCGGGCGCTGTTGAGCGGGGCTGATGCCGTTATCGTCGGCGGGTGCGCTCCCGGCGACTGCCATTACATGTCAGGCAACTACAAAACCAGAAGACGGATAACGGCCTTGAAAACGATTCTCAAGACCCTCGGACTCGATGATGAACGTGTCTGGCTCCGCTGGATAAGCGCTTCGGAAGGTGCAAAGTTTGCCGAGACGATGAAAGAGATAACGGAAACAATGGAAAAGAAAGGACCGAACCCGCTGAAAAATCAGTGGACGGTGTAGGCAGGACTGAATGACAACTGATGCGTTCCTCGAAGTAAACAACGGAAATTATGTGAATGCCGTCAGGGGATTTTTGAAAAACCTGCTTGCGCACAAACTTGTCGACGCTGTTCTGGTGCCTGTCGAGCTTCCTTCCGGTCAGAACACGGTTCAAACACTTGTCAGTAATCCTGAAAAACTGGAAAAAGCGAATCCGTTCGCCCCGGTACTCCCGGTCAATTCAGCCCGAATCCTCTCGGCCATGACGAAGAAACAGACGAGCAACAGGAAAATGGCCGCCGTCCTGAAACCGTGTGAACTGCGGGCGGTCGTTGAACTGGTAAAACTGAAACAGGTATCACTGGAAAACGTGGTGTTAATCGGTCTCGATTGTTTTGGTACGTATTCGGTGTCTGACTACCTTCGTCTCGTCAGGGAAGGCGAATCTCCCTCGGACCATCACTTCGCCAATATACGTTCCGGAAATGACGATACTCTGGTGAGGGAAGCCTGCCGGGTCTGCGAGTACCCGTATCCGGTCAATGCCGATATCGTTATCGGGTTGTTCGGCGTGGATAGCGCGAAAGAATTAATGGTACGCGGAATGACAGAAGAGGGAATCAGCCTGATACAAACGCTCGGCCTTCCGGAATGGAATGGAGGAGAGAAAAGACAGTCCGCAATCGATGAAATAGTGAAAGACAGAATCGCTGCCCGGGATGGGCTGTTCGAGAAGACCTCCCATGACATTGCCGGTCCTGAAAAACTCCTGCCGGTCTTTGAAAGCTGCGTGAATTGCCACAACTGCCGTGATGCCTGTCCCATCTGTTATTGCAAGGAGTGCCTGTTCGATTCTCCGACCTTCGAATTCGGGGCCGATAAATACTTTGACTGGGCTGAACGGAGAGAGGCGCTCCGCATGCCGACCGATACGCTGCTGTTCCATCTCACTCGTTTGAATCACATGGCCAGTTCCTGCGTCGGGTGCGGTCTTTGTCAGGAAGCCTGTCCGAACGACGTTCCCGTTTTCAGTATTTTCCGCCTCGTCGGGGACCGGGTTCAGTC
>CAYSQK010000113.1:0-6344 GCA_964433075.1 uncultured Dehalococcoidales bacterium | reverse complement strand
GTATCGCTCCCGCGGGAATGTAGAACGTCTCTTTCCCGTTTATCGTCAGTTGAACGTCGACGACGTCGTTATTGATAACGACTATACTGTCAAGGGGAGCATATGCCCTCGACCGAGGGAAAGAAACGTTCGGGTCTATCGATACGGATCCGGACGCGGGAATCGCCCCGACGTTCCAGGTATAGACCGGCGAGCCGGTTTCCTGTTTCCGGTTTTTCGTCAATGCTCCCAGTACCGAATTGCCAAACAACCCTATTGCCAGATCTGCTAAAAGTCCCATATAAACCTCCCTTAAAATACAATGAGGGAGCCGGTGACCGGCCCCCTCTGTTAGTCCCTGTGTTAGTCCAGAATTACTGGTAGATCGTTGCAGGTATCGACCATCCGACGTTATCTTCTGCGGTTGCCGCTGCAATACAGCGGTACTTCATCTGCAACAGGGAGTCCTGCGCGACCTTCGGGAATTTGGTTTTCTCCGGAAGTGCGGACAGTTCGTTCCGGTTTATCGGCTGGGCTTTAATCAGGGATGTCGAGTCCGTTGTATGCAGACCGGAGTCCGCTCTTTCGGCCACGACAAATGATTTTGTTTCCCGGGCTTTCGACTGGATCAGCCGGAGTACGCCGGACTGGAATCCGGTACCTTCGTCAATGGAGGCAAACCACATATAACCCTGGTTAGCAGGGAGAGCTGCGCTTCCATAACCCCAGCGGTACTTGGTTTGTGCCGGCACGGTCATTTCCCAGATAAGGGTGAAAACGCTGCCGGCAGGGAGAGCGCCGATGATTGCCAGGACTTTCGCCATGGTATCATAGGCAGAGTCACCATCGGTTATCCCCAGGTCTGCCGGATACGGCTCCTGGGTTTCCCCGCGCGATACCGGCTGGATACTTCCCATGATGTTGTTATTCCCGTTGAAAAGTCCACCAAGCGCATTCAGTACCATTACATGTCCCCCGCGTCAGAGCTAGCGGCTGCAGTTCCTCCGGCCATGACTCCGGTCCCGGCTACCAGCATGAAACCAGCCACGGTTGCTATCAGCGTCCCCTTGTCACCTTTTAACGTGCTGCCAGTCAGCAGGGGAGCTGCCAGGATTCCGAGAGGACCGAAAATCTTGAGTGCCAGGATAAAGACGAGACCGCCTAAAGCTCCGATTCCAAAGTCCTTGAAAGCAGCCCCGATTCCTTTTACCGTAGGCACGGATACGATTTTCTCAGGCATTTGTCTAACTCCGTTTTTTTCTCGTCTCGTCCAGGCTCTCGACTCCAAGCCTTTTAAGTGTATCTAGTCTGGGGGAGCGGTCCGTATCAATAAAAAAAGGGGACGGACCTTCTCTATATAGGACCGTCCCCCATACGATTCAATTGTCTACCCAAGAATTTTTGAAGTCAAGTACCGGATGACAGCTGCTACTAAAATTATGCTGCATTGTACCTCGCAATCTAACATTACTATTTCGACATCCGGTTCGCTGTTTCCTTCCTACCTAACCGAACACCTTATCAATAACCAGCAACGCGACACAAGCTGCTTCAATAACCAGGACTGCCGCAAATATGATAAAAACGACTCGTACTAATTTGTCGTCAAGGTCAAACATCTTTATCCTTCTCGTTTCGTGACTATTTCACCATCATCAAGAGCATTCCAGCATTCATAGAGCCCCAGGGCTTCGGCTATTTCGGATAATGAGTATTTCGCCGGTATGATATCGAATATTTCGACGTCTTTTACCTTTTGTTGATATTCCGGCAATGTATCATCGTATATTCGAACAGAATCAAATTGAATACAGATACTTTTCATATTTCACCCCGATTTTATATCAATCGGCAGATGTACCGAATACTGCCGCCTGGGATCGACGACCATGAAGTGAAAGTCCGGCAGTTCCCGGACGGCATCTCCCAATCCCTCCGCGAGTCCCTCCAGGTATTGCCGGTCATTCTTCCCGGGCAGCCGAAAAATGAAGAGGTAATGTGCCAATTCAACCAGGTCGGCATTGAGCTGAACGGCTCGCCTGGCAATCGCAATAAAACTGACTTTATCATGCCGATTGTCATCGTTGAGGGTAAGTATCGATGACGGGAGCGGATACTTGCCGGGACAATACCGGTTCGCTTCGTCCATGGTAAATCTCCGTATCCGGCCTCCCTCGAAGATAACCCGTTCAACCAGGTTGTTCAGTTCATCGATCGCCGGGTCCTTCGGGTCCCCGGGCTTTCGGACCTGCCGGTGTTCTACCAGGTACCGATTGAAACCGGTGTACTCATGGTGAACATCATAGACCAGGTGCGCCGGTTCCGACCTTGTCAAACATTTCCCCAGCTCCGATTTACCGCTGCCCTGTAGTCCCAGGATAACAGCCCTTTTATCCGTCAGGTCCGGGAGTTCAGCGTATTTGTTCATCAGAAACTCGATAACCTCCGATCCCCATATTCCGCCAGCAGCTTTTCAATGAGTTGCTTGACGGTGACATCCCCGTATTTCACGCGGAGGAGCTGGACGGCCATTCGGATCTGGTCCTTCTGGCTGGGGACGGCTCGTTCGTCTCCGGATTCCATGTCACGTCCACCCGGTACCCCGGGAATCTTTAATCCAAATTCGTCTGCCATTTTTTTCAGTTCCTTGATATTCTGGAACGTGTCCTTTACCTGGTCGAAAAATCCAGGCTCTTTATCCGGAGGTAGGGGACTAACAGAAACAGGCGGTTTCACCCCCCCGGGCGGTCTCCGGATAACATCATCGGGTCGAATCTCTATCGGTCCTTTATTCGTCATTCAATCCCTCCCAGTTCAGCCCCAGTCCGCAGTTCCAGCACTCAGCCTCTCCCTTACGGACTTCAGCTCTGCAATTTGAACAGGCGTATATCTGTTTATAGTTCGGAATTTCCTGGACTTCGGTCTCCGGATCCTCGGGAGGTTTCTCCCCCAGGATTTCCTCTTTTGTCAGCGGCTTTTTCTCCGGAGGTTTCTGTACCTTCTCCGTCGGATGTTTCAAACGCAAATGGTTTGGAAGGTTTCCTACCATCTCATGACAGAACGGACACTCTATCCGCTTGTACCTCCCCCGGGCTGTTTCCTTTTTCTGTGTTGTCATTGTTCCTCCCTGTTAAGTCAAATTCGTCACGCAGCCATTCCGCGGTCGATTCGTAGGCAGTCGATTTTCCCAAGATGAACCCTTTGACAAATTCATTGTCCGATTTTTCGTTTTTACCGGAAGCTCCGTAGTTAACGAGGGCATTCGCAAGCCTTGTCAACCGGCCTTTGATTTCTTCAAGTTCTTTGTTTCCCATGTCTTTTTAACTTTCAACCTCCATCGAAGATCCGACTTGGCTGTCTTCGTCTGGTTTTCTTTCGTCATTTTCTCCATTCCCGAACAGATTCATTACCGGTGAGGCTTTGCGGTGTACCTTGTATGCGTCCTCGATTTTCCGGGCAGCAGCATACCGGTTCGGCATATCCAGAGTAGTCCAGCCCCCGATATCCTGAAGGGTGAACGGGTCTCCCCGGGTTTCCAGATTGAACCCATCACCGCGGAGGTAACGGATTGCGAAAGTATGCCGGAATACATGAGCTGACAGTTTGATGTTCTTGGAAACATGCAGTTTCTGTTTTAACCGGCGGATCATGTTATCGACTCCCCACCAGGTGAATTGTTTCCCTTCGTAAATCACCCATAACCAGGGCGAAGTGTCTTCTCTTAGTTCCATATACCGCCGGATAGCTCCCAGCACCGGCGGGCTGACAGGGACTATCCGTTCTTTCTGGCCTTTCCCCATGACTTTTATCAGACCATTCTTAAAGTCCACATCTTCAGTTTTTATTCCCACCAGTTCAGCGAGCCTTACTCCGGTATCCAGCAATACCAGGATAATTGCACGGTCCCGTCTCCCGTTGAAATCATCATCAAAAGAATCGAGGATAGCCCTGATAATGTCCTCCGGTAATTCGGGGATAACGACCTTTAGCTGTTTTGGCCGGTCGATCCTGTCCATCGGGTTTTCGTCTTTCCGGATATAGTCCTCACGAATTAACCATGATGTAAACGCCTGCAGTGTCCTCCAATATCCGTCCATGGTTGAACGGTTCGCAGATCTCCTTGAAGCATTGGAGTAACCGCCGAATCTTATTTTTGTTTTCTGAACATAATAGAGAAATTTACGGATAGTATCTGTATTGATAAATTTCATCTTTAGTGGTTTCTTTTCTTCATTCTCCAGCCACCAGCAGAAGCGACGGAGATTACCCTTGTAAAAAAGGATTGCCGGTTTGGTTAGTCCTGCCAATTCTTTCGCTATCAGAAAATTTTGGATTACCGTCCCCAGTTCCCCGGTGACATCCAGTTCCTCTACTTTGTTGCTGGCTTTCGGTTTGATGTTGTACTGATCGAGTAATCTGTATAACCCGCTTTTACTGATCCCCAGCACCTCGCAGATTCCCTTATAGTCCAGTTCCATGGACAACTCCTGAAGGAGCTGCCTGACAGGTTTCCCGTGTTTTTTCTCGATGTCCGGTATTATCGATTTCCGTCCCATTGTTAGTCCTCCTTTTTAATAGATTTCAGTAATCGGGATTTTGGATTTATCTCTTTGATTCTGTTGATTGTCCGAATCTCGTCCGGAGGACGCTCGCAAATCTGGTAAAGCTCCGTTTCCGTGTAAACAGGGATATCCTCCGGATACCCGGTGACATGCTGATCCCCGATGATTGCTACAGAATTCCCATCGAATATCGAACAGTGCCAGACTACCCATCCCCGGGTATCGAGAAGTTTCCGAGTCCGTTTCGCTACTTCAACAGGATCATCGATTATCGTGAATTCAGTTTCGAAATCCAAATCAGAATCGGAATCCGAATTCGGAATTGAATTTTGATTTACAGGACTAACGTCCTCCGTATCAGGTAAAAGGACCGCCGTCGGTTCCGGAGTCGGAGGAGGTTCTAACTCCGGACTCGGCTTAAGAACTCCGGGCAGGTCATTCCCGGACTTCGCTGCCTCACGGCGGCGGCGCATTTGATCCCGTTTGAATTCTTTTAGCTTTTCAGGATCCTTGTACGGCATTGTTAGTCCCCGTTAGTCCCTGAATATTTTTTCTTTCCCGACATATAACTCGAAGAGCGATAGCTGTCCTGGAAGCGGTACGGCGGGTTTCACTTCGCGCGGCTGCCCTGATTCGTTTTCAGCCCTGCGTTTCCGCATCAACTCGCGCTGGTACACCCGCCGCTTTTCTAAGTCTTTATATGGCATGGTTTCCGTCCTTAATTGTATGTATTTTAATTACATGTAATTATATTGTCAACTGATTTTGCGTGAAAAATTAGTTAATATAGACTTTGTTGACAAAATAGAAACAAAAAAGGGGACGGGTGTTGAGTAGTCATGGGGAATTAATCAAAAAAGCAAGACTAGAAAAGGGATATACTCTTAGACAATTAGCTGAAAAAATCGGTTTCTCACACGACTATATCCACGGTATAGAAAAAGGGAGACAACGAGGGTCTTTCCAAATCCTTGTAAAACTAGCTGAAGCTCTAGATATTCCAAAAGAATCATTGCTAGATCAAGTCGGATTACTGATAAAAGAAAAAGATAAATCTTATTCACCAAGTATTGAGGACCTTGAATTCTCGCGGTTAGAGCCAAAACTTAAAAGGGCATTGCTGGATTTAGCTCCAGCAATCAAGAAAAATTTCATTGAATAGTATCTAGCTTTTGACAGGTAGGCGCTACTGGTGTAGCATAATAGTTGCGTGACAAGCAACGTTGTTATTGAACCCAAAATCAAAGAAGCCAGGGAGTAATTCCTGGCTTCTCCCGTTCCAACTCATGTTGTTAGTCCCTCCGGAATTCCCAGAACCAGGGTGTTCCGCTGACACCTATTCCAAATTGTCGGTCGAAACAACTCGCTTTTACTCCAATAATCCGGAGTGACATTTTGTCATTTTTCTTCCCGTGGAACCTTTATCCTTATTTATGGAATAATACAGGGAAAGAACAGGGGGTAACACAGGCTCGATGTTACCCCCGTTACCCCCAACCTGTTACTCCCTGTTACCCCCGATTTAGCCTCAAAATAGGGGGAAAAGGTCAGGACTCTTAATCAACCGGTTTGAGGTTCGATTCCTCAGCGGCTCACCACTATCCCCACAATATTTTCACTAAAATCAGCACACGTTTTCCCGCAATAACAGTTTTCAAATGAAAGTGAGACCGGTATTAATACCGGTCTCACTTCGAGATTATTATAGGCTGTTGTATCCTACTCGATTTTGAATATCGAGACGTTGCTTCTCAGTTCATCCGCCATCTGTGCCAGCGACTGGGCCGAAGCGACGACTTCCTC
>CAYSQK010000112.1:0-6430 GCA_964433075.1 uncultured Dehalococcoidales bacterium | reverse complement strand
GTGAGACTGGCAGGACCGGAGCCGACAACGGCAACTTTACGGCGGGTCGGGACCGGGCGCGGCCGGTGTTCGGGATGCTTATCCGGATTCCGGCGCTCCCAGTCGGCAACGTACCGTTCGAGCCGGCCGATAGCAATCGGCTCTCCCTTTTTATTGAGGGCGCAATGGGCTTCACATTGCGTCTCCTGGGGGCAAACCCGGCCGCAGATACCGGGAAGAGAATTTTTAGCTTTAAGCAGGCGAACCGCTTCCGGCATGTTGCTTTCGCGGACGGCTTTGATAAATTCAGGGATATCGACATTGACCGGACATCCTTCGACGCAGCTCCTCTTTTTACACTGGAGACAGCGGGATGCTTCGAGGACTGCCTGCTCGCGATTGTACCCAAGGGCAACCTCGTTAAAATTACCTGCTCTCATGGCGGGCGCCTGTCTCCGCATTTCCTGGCGGCCGTGGTGTACTACCGTCATCATTCACTCCTCATATTTCAATTCGTTTTCGTTATTTATGTCTACTTATGCTATTCTCTGCCCGACCTGATTCAGGCGGAGACAGGGTGTTTTGCCTTCCAGGCTTCAAAGGACATTTTTTCTTCTTCGAGGTAGCCTTTCTGGCGGGCAAGCAGCAGGTCCCAGTCGACCTGATGCCCGTCGAAATCGGGACCGTCGACACAGGCGAATTTCGTTTCCCCGCCGACGGAAACACGGCAGCAGCCGCACATACCGGTGCCGTCAACCATAATAGGATTAAGGCTGACAGTGGTTTTCACACCGAACGGTTTCGTGGTAAGAGAACAGAATTTCATCATGACGCTGGGGCCGATAGCGATGACCCGCCCGACGTCCGGATTCGTTTCGAGGATTTCTTTCAGCGGCTCGGTGACCATACCTTTCCGGCCGTACGTTCCGTCATCGGTGGTGACAATCAACTCATGACTGACGCTACGGAGCTCTTCTTCCCAGAAGACGAGGTCTTTCGTCCGGGCACCAAGAATGGCAATACAGTGATTGCCGGCTTCCTTAAAGGCACGGGCAATGGGCATGACAACGGCGACGGCAAAGCCGCCGGCGACGCCGACGATGGTGCCGCAGTTTTCAATTTCGGTGGGAACGCCGAGCGGCCCGACAAAATCAAGTATCCCCTGGCCGGCGCGAAGTTCAGCCAGCCGATGGGTGGTAGTGCCGACCTCCATAAAGACAATCGAAACGGTGCCGCGCTTGCGGTTCCAGTCGGCAATCGTTACCGGGATGCGTTCGCCGGTCTCATTGACCCGTACGACAACGAACTGGCCGGGGCGGGCTTTCCGGGCGACATCCGGCGCCTCTACTTCGAAAAGATGAATGTTCGGGGTCAGGTCTTTCCTCACGACTATTCTGTACATTGTTCACCTCTGTTATGTACCGGGATTCCCCCTGAACAGGGGATTTTCGGCAGCTAACGAGAGATACTGCCCGGGGCACTCGTACAACCAAGGCCGCACCCCGATGAACGAATAAGCGGTATCGGAAAACCGTCCGACGGTTCGAACGATGGTTTATGCTAACATAAGGTACTAGTACCAGTCAACCTTTTCCTATACTATATACGTAGTACCATTTACTGACGCGGCAAGCGTATAATCGATTATCAGGGAACAGGAGAGAGTCGATTACGGTAATTTTCCGCTTTTTCACGCTACCAGACAGGAAACATTACTTCTTAAAATACGTAGTACTTTTTACGTATTTTGACTACCTGTTATTCCAATTTTCAATCATTCATACTAAATACTTATGCAAATGGTATTCCGATAGATTTCCTGTATACTTGAGGTAGAGAATCTATATCCGGAAGGATATTGTGCGATTAACTCCGCGACAAGGAAGGAGCAACCATGGGACAGTGCACCATTAAACTGAATGGAAAGACCATCACCACCGAGAGCGGCCGGTATGTCCTCGATGTCTGCAGGGAGAACGGGGTATACATCCCCGCTCTTTGCAGTTACCGAGGGCTTCAGCCGCTGCCGGAAGTCCACCCGGACATGGCCTGCCGGTTATGCCTGGTAGAAATAAACGGCGATGTCATGCTTTCCTGCGATACGTTCATTGAAAACGGTATGGACATCAATACCGACACCCCGAAAATACAGGAACTCCGGAAGAACAGCCTCAGACAAATCCTCAATCGATTTCCCCACCAGGGCAACGAACTGAAATGCGGTGACGACTGCTCACTGAGAGAATCGAGCGAATTCAAGCAGGTCTGCGACTACATCGGCATCGACCTGCTGCCCGACTACCAGAAAAGGAATCTGCCCGTCCGGGACGATAATCCGTTCTTCGTGCGGGATAACAACCTCTGCGTCATGTGCGAGCGGTGCGTGCGGGTCTGCGACGAGGTGAGGCACGCCAAGGTCATCGAACCGGCATATCCATGCCACCGGGCCTGCCCGGCGGGCATCGATATTCCCCGCTACATACGGTTGATTGCGAGAGGACGTCCCGAAGCAGCACTCGGCGTCATACGGGAGAAGGTCCCGTTCCCGGGAGCACTCGGGCGAGTCTGTGTTCACCCCTGCGAGACAGCCTGCCAGCGAGGGAAGGAAGTTGATAAACCGCTCTCGATAAGAATGCTGAAACGGTATGCTGCCGACCACGGCGGCAAGACCTGGAAACGGCATATAAATGTGAAACCTGCCACCGGTAAAAAAGTAGCGGTAGTCGGTTCCGGCCCGGCCGGGATGACAGCCGCCTATTACCTGGCACGACAGGGACACAAGGTTACCGTGCTCGAAGCACTGCCGGAACCGGGAGGCATGATGCGGGTAGGCATACCGGCTTACCGTCTGCCGAGAGATATCCTTGCTCGTGAAATCAAGGACATCACCGAAACGGGCGTCCAAATGAAACTGAATACCAGAGTTGAATCAATTGATTCACTTTTCGAACAAGGCTACGATGCAGTCTTTCTCGGCGTCGGCGCCCACAAAGGCATGAGCCTGGGAATAAAGGGCGACACCCTGCCGGGAATCGTTGAAGCGGCTGATTACCTGAGGAAAGCAAATCTCGACGAAAAGCCGGAAACAGGTGAACGGGTCGTCGTCGTCGGCGGCGGTAACGTGGCAATCGACGCTGCCCGGATATCGCTCCGACTCGGGGCAAAAAAGGTCACAATTCTCTACCGGAGAACACGGGACGAGATGCCGGCCAATCCGGAAGAAGTCGAAGCAGCCGTCGAAGAAGGAATAGAATTACGGTTCCTGGCGGCACCGGTCAAGGTAACCCGCGACGGGGCTGTCCTGAAAATGGAATGCCAGGAAATGAAACTGGGAGAGCCGGACGCAAGCGGACGGCGCCGGCCGGTTGCCGTCGAAGGCAGCAATTTCGTGATGGAGATGGAAACACTGATTGCGGCCATCGGGCAGCGCCCCGATGTACCGGGAGCGTTCAATATCACGACCGGACGGGGGGACACCATCACCGTCAGCGAGACGATGATGAGCAGCCGAAAAGGCGTCTTCGCCGCCGGCGACTGCGTCCAGGGACCGGCAACGGTTATCGAAGCAATCGCCAACGCCCGAAAAGCAGCCGAAGCAATTGACACATACCTCGGCGGGACGGGCGACATTTCGGAATCACTGGTTTCCGAGGAAGAAGCCCGGATACTGCCGGAAGCCGAACTGCCGGCTGAAAAAGAGGCAGCGTTCGATTTCCTGCCGGCAGAGGAACGAATCAGGACATTCGATGAAGTCGAAAAAGGGATGTCGAAGGAAACGGCTGAAGCCGAAGCCGGACGATGTCTCAAGTGTTACGTGATATCGCCGGACGGTGAAAAGGTCCTGGAGGAGGCGGACTGTCAGTTCTGCGGCGCCTGTGTCGATGCCTGCCCGACGGGGGCACTCATCGAGAAAGCTCCGTACAACGGCGAGGTACCAGAGAAGGTGGTTACCTCGACCTGCCCCTACTGCGGTGTGGGCTGCCAGATACAGCTTCACATCAAAAACGAGAAAATCATCCGGGTAACAGCCGACCCGAACGGGGTACCGAACAACGGACAGGTCTGCGTCAAGGGTAAATTCGGTCCGGCGTTCATCCACAGCCCGAAACGGCTGACGAAACCGCTCATCCGCACCGGTGCACGGGGCGACGGGAAGTTCAGGGAAGCAAGCTGGGAAGAGGCGTTGACACTGGCGGCATCAGGCCTCAACAAGGTCAAGAGCGCATACGGTCCCGACAGCATCGGCCTGCTTTCATCGGCGCGATGCACCAACGAAGAAAACTATCTGATGCAGAAACTGGCACGGGCAGGAATCGGCACGAACAACGTCGACCACTGCGCGCGTCTCTGACATGCTCCGACCGTGGCCGGTCTGGCCGCGACTTTCGGAAGCGGAGCAATGACAAACTCAATTGCTGAAATCGAAGATACGAAATGCATCTTCATCATCGGCTCGAATACCTCCGAGGCACACCCGGTCATCAGCCTGCGGGTGATGAATGCCGTCCGGAAACACGGGGCGAAGCTCATCGTGGCGGATCCCCGGAGAATCAGGATGGTCGATTTCGCAACACTGTGGCTGAGGCAGACTCCGGGAACGGACATCGCACTCGTAAACGGGCTGCTCAACATCATCATCAGCGAGGGATGGCTCGACCGTGAATTCATCGATTCCCGGACAATCGGCTTCGAGGAACTGGAAGAGGTGGTAAAGGATTACACGCCGGACAAGGTAAGCGCCATAACCGGCATATCGGTCAAGGACCTGAAGGAAGCCGCCTACCTGTATACCCATTCCGGAGGCTCGGTCATCATGTACTGCCTGGGCATTACCGAACACACATCCGGCACGAATAACGTCATGTCACTGGCAAACCTGGCGATGGCCACCGGTAACGTCGGCAAGCCGTTCACCGGAGTGGACCCGCTGAGAGGCCAGAACAACGTTCAGGGCGCCTGCGACATGGGGGCGTTACCGAACGTGTTCCCCGGCTACCAGTCAGTTGCCGACGAGAAACTACGGGCGAATTTCGAGAGAGCCTGGGGCGTGACGCTGCCGCCGAAACCGGGGCTGACCATCATGGAAATGATGAATGCTGCGGCCGACGGGAAAATCAAGGGAATGTACATTTTCGGTGAAGACCCGGTTATTACCGATGCGAACACACTGCACGTAGCGGAAGGCCTGAGCAGGCTCGACTTCCTGGTGGTAGAAGAGATGTTCATGACCGACACGGCAATGTATGCCGACGTCATTCTGCCGGGCGCCAGTTTCGCGGAAACCGACGGCACATACACGAATACGGAACGAAGGGTACAAAGAATCAGAGAAGCAATTGCCCCAATCGGCGACTGCCGTCCGAACTGGCAGATTATTTCCGAGGTTTCGACGAGATTGGGATACCCGATGAAGTACGGGGATCCTTCGGAAATCCTCGATGAAATAGCCATGGTAACGCCGATTTACGGCGGCATCAACTTCGAGAGAATTGAAAAGGTAGGACTCCAATGGCCGTGCCGAACCTGTGAAGAAGACGGAACGATGTGCCTGCACCTCGGACAGTTCTCCTGCGGTCTGGGACGATTCCAGCCGATTCCCTACAAGGAGCCGGCGGAAGTACCGGATAACGAATACCCGTTCGTCTTCAATAACGGCCGAATTCTTTTCCACTACCATAACGGGACGATGACAAGGAATGCTCCCGGCCTGGATGCTATCCGGCCTGAAGCAGAACTGGACATGAACCCGGCAGATGCGGAAAAGATGGGCGTCACAACCGGCGACTGGGTGGAAATCGCTTCACGGCGAGGCAAGGTCAGAATGAAGGTCAAGGTCACGGAAAAATCGACCGAAGGGCTGGTGTACTCAACCTTCCACTTCAGGGAAGCGCCAATCAACCAGTTAACGTCAGGAGACCTGGATCCGACATCGAAGACACCCGGTTACAAGATGACGGCGGTGAAGATAACGCCGGTTAAATAGACTCAAGTAGTAAGTTATGTCAAACAGGGCAGTGAATCACTGCCCTGTTTTGTTTACGTACCCTTACCGGGAATTATGCCGAAGTGTTACCTATGTCTCCGAACAGGAGATGATATGACCTACAGGACACATAAGACGTATAGAATATCGAAGCCATGACCTACCTGCTCATGATAAATGCATGTTTATCGAAGGAGCAGTTTACTCCGTATCCCGTTTGGGGGCTTTGATGGGTTTGAGGAGGTATTCGAGGCCGTTGACCTTGATTTCGTAGAGGGCTTCGAGGAGAACGCCGAGGTGACCGGAGGGAAAGCCTTTGCGGGCAAACCAGACGAGGTACGGCTCAGGAAGGTCGCAGAGGAGGCGGCCGCTGTACTTGCCGAAGGGCATTTTCATACGGGCGAGTTCGACGAGCATCCGGGGGTCGATGGCACCGGAGCGGTACTTCTCATTCACGGCGTTTTCACC
>CAYSQK010000111.1:0-6443 GCA_964433075.1 uncultured Dehalococcoidales bacterium | reverse complement strand
GCGAAAAACTGGCCGACGAGGTACCTGCGTCCGAAAACGAACAGCAGGGCGATACCGGCGGCCGAGTGGGGGATGACGATCGGGACATCGATAAGCCCTTCGATGAAGCGCTTGCCGGGGAAACTGGTGCGGGCGAGCAGGTAGGCGAGGGGGACACCGAGGACAAAACCGATGAAGGTGGCGATGAGGGCGGCGGAAAGGGTAAGGACAATTGACCCGGTGACGGTGGGGTCGGTTATGGTAGCCCAGAGGGTATCAGGTACGGAAACCGACGAAACAATCATTTTCAGCAGCGGCACGACCACGAACAGGAAAATGACGGTGCCCAGCAGGAAAAAGGTCACGGTCAGCCGATTTTTAATTATCCATTTGACGGAATCCACACGTTTCTCCTGAAAAAATACCCAACCCCGGCCGTTTTCTCCCACCCCTGCCGAATACCAAAAAAAAAGCACCTCAAGGAGGTGCATGGTCGCCGGGGCTTGTAAAAACGGGCCGTTCTCCTTTCCGCAATGGGAGGCACAGGCATTTCTTCCTGTACCCTGTCGGTTGAGTTCCCTGGGTTTGACACCTTTAGGATACACAACTCGGAGCGATATTCTGTTAGTAAAGTGGTATTAAACCATCGGTTCCAGTATACGTCACGGATTAGGCTCGGTCAATTGCGCCAGTTCCTCAAGGACTTCCTGAAGGTTGGTCCATTCCTCGCCGAAGCCGGCAAAGTTACCTTCCTGCAGGTACTGCTGCGCATTTTCGTAGTGCCGCTGAGCCTGTTCAATCAGGGCTGCCGCGTCGGCGGTAATTTCCGTGCCGGGCTCCGGTTCCGTTTCTCCGACCGGTATTTCGATACCGGGAATCGATTCACCGAATACCTCCGCGAGGCTTTCGGCGAGGGTCGGCTTCATGGCGATTTTGTCAGAGGTGGCGACGATGATACGTTTAAGTTCGGGAAGGCCGCCGCCTTCTGCCTGGAGGAAGACCGGTTCCACGTAGAGAATCGAATTACCGAGCGGAATCAGCAGCAGGTTTCCCCGGATAACGGTCGAACCGCCGCGTCCCCAGAGAGCCAGTTGCTCGGTGATAACGGTGTCCTGGCCGATTCGGTTTTCGACCTGGCTCGGGCCGTCAATCCACTGTTCCTTGGGAAAACTAAAGGCGAGCAGTTTTCCGTAGTTGTCTCCGTCGCAGCGGGCGGCCAGCCAGCCGATGGTATTCTTCTTGTTGACGGGGGTGAACGGCATCATCAGCAGGAATTCTTCGGTTTCTTCTCCGGGCAGCCGCATGATGACGTAGTAGGGGGCGACCGGCTGCTCGCTGCCGAAATAGACTTCTCTCGGTATTTGCCACAGGTCTTCTTTATTGTAGAATACCCGGGCATCGGTCATGTGGTAACTCAGGTACGTCTGTGCCTGGATGTTGAACAAGCCTTCGGGGTATCTCAGGTGATTTCTGAGTTCCTGCGGCATGTCATTAATCGGGGCGAACAGGTCAGGGAATATTGCCGCGTAGGTACGGATGATGGCGTCATCAGGGTCCGAAACATAGAAGGTAACGTCGCCGTTATAGGCGTCGATGACGGCTTTTACGCTGTTTCTTATATAGTTCAGCCCGCCGGCCTGGGGTGTGGAGTAAGGGTACCTGCCGGTGGCGGTGTAGGCGTCCTGAATCCAGTACAGCCGGCCTTCGGAAATAACGAGATAGGGGTCGTTGTCGAGGAGGAGGAAAGGAGCCAGCCGGTTGACCCTCGACTGGATATTGCGATTATAGAGAATCCGGCTGTCTTTCGTGAGTTCGCTTGAAATGAGGATATTGAAATCGCCCATTTCCCAGGCGTAGGCGAGTTTCCTGAAAAATCCGTTCAGGCTGATACCGCTGCTGCCTTCGTAGGAGGTGAAGACATTTTCATCGCCGGCAGGGTAATCGAACTCCTGTGTCTGCGTATTCGTTATCACGTAGTCGCCGGTTTTTTCACCGAAGTAAATACCCGGCTGGTCGACGGCTATTTTCCCGGTCGGAGGAATATCTTTCACCATCAGTACCGGCAGCCCCTGAGCGTCGACTTCGTTGACGGGGGTGAGTGCCAGGCCGTAGCCGTGGGTATAGAGGAGGCGCTGGTTAACCCAGGTACGGGCTTCTTCGGGCAGTTTTTCGATACTCAGTTCGCGGGCGGCGAGCATGACCTGGCGGTAGGTGCCGTCGATGACGTACCGGTCGATATCGACATCGACGAAGTCATAGTATGTCCTGAGCGACTGGATATGGCCGAGGGTATCTTTCAGCGGACGGTGGTCCCACAACCTGATATTGTCGATCGTCGCTTTATTGGCGGTAATATCGGCCATCGTCAGGGTGGCGGTTGCCGGATACGGTTCTTCTTCTATAGCAGCCAGACCGAATGCCTGGCGGGTGAATTCGATATTGTAGTCGAGGTACTGCCGTTCTTTGGCCAGTTCATTCGGCTGTACCTGGAAGCGCTGGACGACCGCCGGGTAGACGGTACCGGCGAGGATAGCGGCAATCACCCAGCCTCCGATGCCGTAGAAGATGAGACGATGGTTCCGCCGGATAATGGAGACGATGATAGTGATGATAAGGACAATGACGATACTCAGCAGTATCCACTGCGCCGGCAGTTTCGAATGCATATCGGCGTAGCCGGCACCGAAGACGATGCCGCGCTGGGAGTAGACGAGGTCCCAGATGCCGAGCCGGTATCCCCAGGCGAAAAAGCCGAGGATGCAAATCAGCAGGCTTCCGAGATGCCACATGACGCGGCGGGAATAATCGAACCTGAGCCGCTGTACCCCGTACCCGGTTGCGTAGACGACACCAGCACCGAGGAGACAGACGATGAGTGCTCCGATGAACCAGCTTCGGATAAGGTTGAGGAACGGCAGGGAGAACACGTAAAACCCGGCTTCTTTGAAAAAGACAGGGTCCTGTATGCCGAAAGGCTGCCAGTTCAGGGCGCAGAGAATGGTTTCCCAGTTTCCCTGGGCAACAGTGCCGAAAATGAGACTCAGCAGAGCGGTCGTCAAAATCAGGACGGCTTTCAGGACCGGCTGAATACGGCTGACTATTGCCCACGGCCAGATACTCCGGTCTTTTTTCGGAACCAGGCGAAAAGCGAGAAAAATACTGCCGAGGAAAAGGAGAGCGAAGAGAATCGATGCTGCAAAGAAGATGATAATCCGGGTGCTCAGTATTTTCATAAATACCGCGCCGTAGCCGAGGTCGGTAAACCACAGCCACTCGGTGTAGAAGCTTTTCCCGATATTCAATACAATGAAAAGGCCGAGCAGGGCGGCGAAAATCCAGAAAATCATCGTTCCCTGATTTTTCCCGGACTGCTTTCGTTTATCTTCAGGAAACCAGCGCTGCCACTGGCGTTCGAATGAATCCAATTGTTTTCTCCCTTTACCGTTTATACGGGTTATACAGGTGCGAGAATATCATATCAGACAGGCGGTGGTCAATCGACTCGTTTGTCAGATAGAGAGTACCTGATTTGTACTGTGGTATAAAACATTGCAAAATTCGTGCAAATAGCGTATATTGTAATAAAATTGCAGGAGGGGTAGAATGGCTGGTTCTACGACGAACATCAGTATCCGGATGGATACTGAATTGAAAGCTCAAGCTGATTCTTTGTTTGCAGAACTTGGTATGAATTTGTCCACAGCGTTTAATATTTTCGTCCGTCAGGCACTTCGCGAAGGGAAAATTCCTTTCGATATTTCTTTAAATCAGCCGAACAGTGAGACAATCGCTGCGCTGCTGGAGGCAGTGAAGATTGCGAAAGACCCGTCCGTTAAAGGATATACGGATTTAGATGAATTGTTCGAAGACTTGAAAAGATGAGAAAAACGAAGTACACGGTCAAGTTTACAACACAATTCAAAAAAGATTATAAACTGGCAATAAAACGCGGGCTGAACATTGAACTGCTTGAAGAAGTCATTTCTCAGCTTTCCATGGGACAGGTACTATCTGTAAAAAATAAAGACCATGATTTGACCGGAGATTGGACCGGACATCGTGAATGTCATATCAAACCGGACTGGTTGCTTGTTTACCGTCTTGAGAATTCCATTCTTGTATTAACATTGTCTCGTACTGGAACACATAGCGATATTTTCAGGTAACAGGTACACATGACGCGGATTATCAAAATATATCCGGTAGTTACTCCGGGTTTTACTTACTTTGACAGGACAGTCTATACTGAACGAAAAACGGGGATGATGCGAGCGTTATGATGGGTGATGAAAAACGGGGCGAGGAAATCGATTTCAGCAGGCTGCGGTCTTTTTCGTACGAAATGGGGCCGATCCGTCCTCCCAGTGAAGGCGGCAGTTTTTCGCTGCTGCTGCGGGTGACGGAAAACTGTCCCTGGTCGCGGTGCACCTTCTGCTACGGCCGTTTCTACAATCGGGAAAAATTCCGGCTGCGGAGTGTCGACAATGTGAAAGCGGATATCGATGCGGTAAAAGGAATCGCCGATGAACTCACGGCTTTGTCGTGGAAGCTGGGATTTGCCGGTGATATCAGGCCGCTCGGCAGCGTCATTCAGTCCGGCATGCTCTCGGGATTCGATCCCGGCACGAATGATGAATCCATGTACAATACTATCCAGAGCGTTGTCAACACGTTCAACTGGCTGGCGGCGGGAGGGAAAACGGTTTTCCTTCAGGACGCAGATACGATGGTCATGAAGACTTCGCCGCTTGCCGAAATCATCACGTATCTGAAAGAGCAGTTTCCGGCGATTGTCAGAATCACTTCCTACGCCCGTTCGAAGAGTATTTCTCACAAGACGCCGGAAGAACTCACCGCTCTGAAAAAGGCCGGCCTGACGAGATTGCATGTCGGGTTCGAGACCGGTGATGACGAACTGCTGATGATTATCGATAAAGGGGTGACGTCTGCCGAACAGGTAAGCGCCGGGAAAAAGGCGCTGGCGGCCGGGTTCGAGTTGTCCGAATACGTCATGCCGGGGCTGGGCGGGAAAGAGCGGTCCGAACAGCACGCGATTCATTCCGCGCAGGCGCTCAATGAAATCAATCCGAGTTTTATCAGGATGAGGCCGCTGGTTCCGGGGAGAGGGACGCCGCTCTACGAATCCTGGCGGAGCGGTGAGTTCACCATGCTTTCGCCCCATGAACTCCTGAGAGAAATCAGGCTCTTCATCGAAAATCTCGACGTTACATCAGGGGTCTGTTTCGACCATGCCAATAATCCGACGCTCCGGTCGGGCAGTTACCGCATACCGCTTCTCAAACAGGACTATGACGGCTACCGGTTTCCCGAAGAAAAAGAGGATGTTCTGGCAAAAATCGATACGGCTCTCGGGCAGGACGAAAGCGTTTTGACCGACCTTCGGAAACTGGCCGGCACCGACAGCATGTAAAAGGCAGGTATGAAATTTCCGTTAATTGATGCTTAACATCACACATTCGCGAAATCAAACGGCCTGTTTGCTTCACCAGTTAGCATGAGCGGCTGCAGATAGAAGAGAAACATTACATAATAATACGGTAATAAAATAGTATATTTTATATATTTATTTATTATCATATTTCTGGTAACATAAAAAATCACCCATGGAATGCCTTCGTTATTAGTTCAGATAAATTACTTTTAACTAATTTTTCACATTTTTGAAAAAACGTGTTATAATAAAAATCGGTGCTACATAAACGAAATTAGTTAAGGGAGGGGGACTATGATTAACGTACAGTTGGAAAATCCGACACATGAGGCCGCCATGCTCTTTTTGCAGACGGCAAATGCAGTGCAGAAGCTTGCCGACTCTACCTTGTACAAGAAGGTAAAGTTATCGACGAGTAAATACGCTGTACTCCAGATTCTCGAGGTCAGCAACGGGACAATGACACCTTCAGAAATCGCCCGCTGGATTCTCAGGGAACGGCACAATATCACTACCCTGGTCAGCCGGATGAAAAAAGAAGGGCTCGTCGATGTCGAACCGAGCACGACCGACAGAAGGTCAGTCAACATTATTCTGACAGACAAAGGACGCAAGAAGCTTCAGGATGCGAAGCCGGTTGTTGTCGAAATCATCGATGAGATACTCGGTTCGATGAGCGAACGAAACCTGAATTCGCTGAAGAAACAGCTTTCCACGGTGAGAAAAAATGCCCACGACGGCATGAGCAAACTTTTCAACTCATCGACAAAATGGGGCGTCCTGTAGAAACACCGGAAATTTAACCCGGTTTCACTGCAAAGTACGGTTGGTTTCGAGGTGCAGGTCCCGGATTCATTACCATGAATCCGGGACTTCACATTCATACTGCCGGCGCACCAGTCAGCTCTTTTCATCTTCGACCATATCAGTGGTTCGCGGTGAGTTTGTGCCTGCCGTACAGATCGGAAGGCACACGTCTGAACTCCAGTCACGAGATTCCATCTCGTATGCC
>CAYSQK010000110.1:0-6458 GCA_964433075.1 uncultured Dehalococcoidales bacterium | reverse complement strand
CACGACGCTCTTCCGATCTTGAAGTCGTCAGGCAGGCAGTAAAAGAAATCAAAGCCGGTTATACTCCTCCGCTGAAAGCCGGTGTTCCCGATACAGCAGCGTTCGATACTATCTTCGTCGGTTCACCCAACTGGATTCGGACGGTCACCCCGCCGGTCGTGACATTCCTGAAAGAGCACAACCTGTCGGGAAAGACGATTGTTCCGTTCTGCTCGCACGGCGGCGGAGGAGAGGAGAACGTGCTGAAAGATATCGCGAAACTCTGTCCCGATTCAACAGTGTTATCAGGTATTGCGATTCTCAACAGCGGCGACAAGACAACCAAGGGTAAAATCACCGAGTGGCTGATGAAAACAGGAATACTTTAGAAACTGAGATTTAATAGTTTAGAATACCAAGGCTGACAATTAATGAAAATAATCCAAATCACCTCGAACGTTACAAAATACCTTAACCAGATGGCGGTACTGCTCATCGATGGGTTCAGGGATTCCGGAACTACCTCCTGGCGGGATATGAAATCGGCTATGGAAGAAGTCAAAGAAAGTGTGCAGGACGACCATATCTGTTTCCTCGCGGTAGATGATAAGGACGAAGTTCTCGGCTGGGTCGGCGGTATCAGACATTACGACGGCCACGCCTGGGAACTGCACCCTCTCGTCGTTAAACCCGGAGCACAGCGCCGGGGAATCGGTCGGAAACTGGTGGTTGCCCTCGAAGACGCCGTCGGGAAACGTGGGGGTTCGACCATCTACCTCGGCACCGACGATGAGAACTACCGGACAACCGTATCAGGAATCGATTTATACCCGAACTTATTAGAAAAACTGCAGAACATTGAAAATCCGGGCGGTCATCCGTACGAATTCTACCGGAAGGTCGGTTTCGCAATCGTCGGCATCCTGCCGGACGCCAACGGTCCCGGCAAACCGGATATTTTCATGGCGAAAAGGGTAAACCCGACAGGTTGATATCACGCACTTCTCGAAGACATCACCTTGAGTCGATACGTTAATACAAGCCTGTATATTGCATTTTGTTAACTTTTCCGCATTCATTGACAGCCTGTCACAGGTATACTACTATTAACGTAATACGAACTGAGGATGTAAAGCGAACCCGTGAGCATGATGAGTAAACGTTGCATTGTTTTCACACCGACGAGGCTCGATAGCCAGACCCGGGTTTATTGTGCTTTCTATCCCCGTTCGCGGTAAACGACAAAACCGAATAAATCAAGGAACACAATACGCCCGGGAATTGAACCCCGGGCTTTTTGTATATGAAAGGTACGACGTACATGTCACTCCATGACTGACTTTTTAACGCGGCTGAATGTAAGAAAAAGCCTGAAATACAGTACGCTCGACGGCGCAGCCGCCGCGGCAATGACCGGTTTGACCCAGAACTACATCACTCCGTTCGCTCTGGCATTCCAGGCAACCACAATGCAGATTGGGCTGCTTTCAAGTTTCCCCAGTTTCGCGATGGCTTTTTCCCAGCTTGCGACGCCCTGGCTCGTCGACAAGGCCGGCAACAGGAAACGACTCATCCTGCCGGCGGTGATGGTACAGGCACTCATGTGGCTGCCGATTTTCCTCATCCCTTACCTGCTGCCGAACACCGGAGTCTGGTGGCTCATCGGCCTGTTTACGGTCGGTTCGGTCGCCAGCGCCGTCGTAAATCCGGCATGGCAGAGCATGATGGCCGACCTCGTGCCGATTAAAATAAGAGGCAGGTACTTCAGTTTCCGGGGCCGAATCTATAATTTCACTATCCTTATCGCCACACTGGGCGCCGGACTGCTGCTCCAGGCATTCACCGGTAATGTATTCATCGGCTTCGCCGCCATTTTCGGAGCAGCCCTCCTGTTCCGGGTGCTCTCTTTTTTCTTTCTCACCCGGATGTATGACCCGCCTGTCGAGAAAGAAGAGAAAAAAGGTCCCGGTTTATTTGCAACGATACTGCATATGGGGAAAACGAACGCCGGTAAATTCACCATATTCATGATGCTCTTCTATTTTTCGATTATGTTCGCCGGTCCGTTCTTTTCCGTGTACATGCTGAGAGACCTCGGGTTCGATTATCTCACCTACACCCTGATGAATTGCGCCAGCACCATCTCTACCCTGGTATTCCTGCCGTTCTGGGGACGCCGTGCCGACCGCGCCGGAAACCTGAGAATCATCAAGATAACCGCCAGCCTGATGCCGTTCGTCCCGCTGGTCTGGCTCGTCAGTTCCAACCCCATTTACCTGATATTCGCCAATGCTTTCAATGGCTTCATCTGGTCGGGGTTCGACCTCTCAAGCATCAACTTTCTCTATGACGTTTCCGACCCGAAAGCGAGGACGAGGCAGATTGCAATATTCAACTGCATTACCAGTGTGGCACTTTCACTCGGAGCCCTTGCCGGAGGTTACGTGGCGCCGCACCTTCCGAGCCTGCTCGGGTACGAATTACGAACGCTCTTTACGATATCAGGTGTCATGAGAGGTGCCGCCGCATTCTTTGTCCTTCGTGGTATCATGGAAATACGTCACGTGCCGAAAATCAGCATTCTGAACCTGATGCTGGGACGAAGGAGCACCGGACCGAAAAAAGAAAAACAGCAGTAAGGAACCTGTCTATCATGAACAAGCCTCTCCAGGCTGACCTGCATATACACTCGAGCCACTCCATCGATGCCCGTAACACCATCGATGAAATGTGTCTTTCAGCATTCAACAGCGGGTATCACACACTCTGCTTCACCGAGCACTTCGACTCGAACCCGAATGAAGAAGGATACCGTTTTCTCAACTTCGAACGGTACGCGGAGGACATCGAACGCGCCAGAGAGGCCTGGGACGGGAAAGTAACGATTCTCAAGGGAATCGAATTCGGTGAACCGCACCTCTATCAACAGGATTTCGAGAATATTCTGACGATGGACTTCGACTTCGTGCTGGGAAGCGTCCACAATATCGGTACCACCGGAATTTTCGGGATGGCGCAGCGTAAAGCAGAAGAGAAGGTCGATATCACGTCTTTTTTCGAGCAGTACTACCGGGAAGTGCTGAAGGCCGTCGAGTTCGGCGGGTTCGACTCCCTGGCGCATATGGATTATCCGAAACGGTATTTCCCGGAATATTACGAACCTCAAGACATTCTGGATGAAATTGGTACCGCGCTCGTCCGGCAGAACATCGCCCTCGAACTCAACAGCAAACCAATCGGATTGGGATTCAGCGAGCTTAACCCGAGTAACAACATCTGCTCCATATACGCAAAGCACGGAGGAGTGAAGGTTACGCCGGGCTCGGACGCACACCAGACGAAGTACATCGGAGAGAATTTCGAGTCCATATCCCGGGTTATCGATGAATTCGGATTTCAACCGGTGGGATTTTCGAAGAGGCTAGAGTTCAGCCTCGTTTAAAGAGGCTATTTTGCTATCCCCCCGCCGTATTTCGCCTTCAACTGCCAGCGGGCTATCTTCCCGGGGCCGGTATGCGGCAAGCTATCGGTAAGCTCGACCCTGTCCGGTATCTTGTATTTGGCCAGCTTGCCCGTACAGAACTGCCGAATCTCATCAGTTGTAACAACCTTTCCGTCTTTCGGAACGATAACGGCAATCGGCCGTTCTCCCCACTTTGCATCGGGAATACCGATGACGGCCACTTCGGCAACGCATGGGTGACGGCTGATAACGCCGTCGACCTCCGCCGGATAGATATTCTCGCCGCCGCTGATAACGACTTCTTTTTCCCGCTCGACGACGAAGACAAACCCTTCCGCATCACGCCTGACAATATCGCCGGTGTGGAAATAGCCCCGGTTATCGATTGCCTCACGGGTCGCTTTCTGATTCTTCCAGTACCCCGAAAACACCGTCGGACCGCCGATGAGCAGTTCGCCCTGTTCGCCGGGTTTAACGTCGTTATTGCTCTTATCGACAATCCGGATATCGCTGAAAAAGAGCGGACGGCCGGCGGACCCGGCTTTGGCGACGGTGTGTTCATGGGGCAGCGTCAGGCACAGCGAGGTCTCGGTGGTACCGAATCCGGCCGTCACCGTCATGTGCGGCCATTTGCTTTGCAGCGATTTCACGACATGTTCCGGTACCGGTTCGCCTCCCATGAAAAAGTATTTCAGCGAAGGAAGGCTGTACCGCTTTTCCATGTCGGAGTTTATCAGCAGTCGACCCATGAGGGTAATAGTCATCCACTTGTTTATCTGCTGTTCCTCGATTGTCCGGCAAAGGTTTTCAATGTTCATACCGCTCTGCATATAGACGGTCGCCCCGGCATACAGCGCCGGCAGGGTGATGATGTTCAAGCCGTACGAATGGTAGAGCGGCAGGTTAAGCAGGTTCCTGTCTTCAGGGCGGTCATCATTGACCAGAACATCGTTCAACGTATTGAAAAAGGTTTTCCTGAACGACAGCATGCAGCCTTTCGCACGTCCGGTCGTTCCAGAGGTAAACATGATAACCTGGGTATCTTCATTATCAATTGTCCCGGCAGGTACAGTTACCTTTCCCGCCGTGCCGGTAAACAGCGATTCATAATCGGTGAAATCCGGTTTCCCCCGGCTGCCGGGCATTCTCAGGCAATAGACATTGCTCTCGGTAAACCGGACACCGGTGTGCAAAAGCGCTTTCACCGTATCGGTTAAATCCTCATCGCAGACAAGTACCGACGGCTCAACCAGTTTGACCTGGTATTCAAGCTCGGTCGGGGTCAGGTGAAAGTTCAGCGGCATGAAAATGACACCGGTTTTCGCGCAGGCAAAGTAGAGTTCCATGAACTCGATGCTGTTTTTCAGGACCACCGCCAGAACATCGCCTTTTTTCAATCCCAATTCCAGCAGCCCGGCTGCCAGCGATTCGGAACGAAGGTGGAGACCGGCAGCAGTACACTGCTTTCCGTTATCGATATCGATAATGACCGGTTTGTCCGGATTTCTCTCCGCCCACTTCTTCGTCCACTTCCCGACCGGATAGGTAAAAGGATAAGCAGTTTTATCAGCTTCCCGAAATGATGCAGTCATCGTCATTCATTCCTTTTATGTAAAATAAACCGGCATTGTACCTTATAACAGAGAATTCCGGCAGATTACTGTTGATTATAGCAGAGTGCAGACGTGAACTGAAAGGGAGTATACTGATAGCAGGGACATGCAACATGACTGAAGCCGACCTCATCCTGAAAAATGCCCGCGTCATCACCGTGGACACCCACTGTCCAATGGCCGATTTCGTGGCCGTCAAAGGCGACCGCATCCTTTTCGCCGGTGACAGCAGGGAAATCGATTCGGTGACCGGACCCGGCACGAAAACCATCGACTGCGCCGGGAAAACCATCGTCCCCGGCTTTATCGACGCCCATTGCCATATTTTTTCTTTTTTCAGGAAAATCCTGAGTGTCGACCTCTCAACAGAGAAGGTGCAATCCATCGCCGACATCAAGACAGCCATCCGTGAAGCCGTGAAAACGACGCCTCCCGGAGAATGGATAGACGGCGCTGATTACAACGAGTTTTATCTGAAGGAGAAGCGCCATCCGACCCGGCACGATATCGACGAAGTAGCCCCCGACCATCCGGTCGTCCTTTCCCACCAGTCACTCCACGCCTGTGTCCTGAACAGCAAAGCCCTTGAACTGGCCGGTATCACCCGTGAAACGGAAGAACCTCCGGGCGGAACCATCGTACGGGAATACGATACCGGAGAACCGGGCGGTTTACTCATCGACATGCTCGGCTATATCCGCGAACAGGTCATGCCCGGCATCACCCGGGAGAAACTTGAAAGAGGCGTCCGCCTGGCAAACCGGCACTACCTCTCCCGGGGAATTACGTCTCTCCAGGACGCAACCGTCGTCAACGATATGGGCCGATGGCACCGGTTCGAAGGGTTCAAGGACAGCCGCCTGTTCCAGCCGAGGGTTTACCTGATGGCCGGGTACGAGTATCTGGATGAATTCATCCGGGCGGGTCTGCCGTTCGGGTACGGGAATGCGGAATTGAAACTGGGACATGTCAAGATAACCCCTTCGGAATCGGAAGGCAACAAGGTCTTCCCGCCGCCGGAGGAACTGAACCGGATGGTACTGAAAATTCACCGGTCAGGTTTCCGGGCAGCCATTCACGCAGTGAGAATGGAGACCGTCGAAGCCGCCGTCACGGCGATTTGTTCGGCTCTCGAACAACAACCGGTGCCTGACCACCGGCACCGGCTCGAACACTGCTCGGAATGCCCGCCGGAACTGCTGGAACAGATACGGAAAGCCGGAATCTGTATCGCTACCCAGCCGCCGTTCGTGCACTACAGCGGCGAGCGGTACCTGGCAACGGTCGAACCGGAGCGTCTCCCCTGGCTGTACCGGATAAAGTCGCTGCTGAATGCCGGTGTTACCGTCGCCGGAAGCTCGGACTCACCAATTGTCAACGATAACCCGCTCATGGGGATATAC